>CAUPRZ010000190.1:0-5327 GCA_963513855.1 uncultured Hylemonella sp. | reverse complement strand
CTCAGCCGTCCCGGCAGGCGTTGCCACGCGCGCAACCGTCATCAAAACCACGACGATTAAGGGCTGATCCAGCCTGGTTCGTCGTGCGCCCTACCCGGCCAGACGAGCCGGGGCAGACAGTCCAAGAGCACTGTTTTAGATACTTGAAAGGGCATGTGATGAGCAAGGTAGGCAATGTGGTGGGTCTCGTCGGCTGGCGAGGCATGGTGGGCTCGGTCCTCATGGACCGCATGCAGTCTGAAGGCTACTTCGCCCTGATCGAGCCCGTGTTCTTCTCCACCTCCAATGCCGGCGGCAAAGCCCCGGCGCTGGCCAAGAACGAAACTACCCTCAAGGATGCCAACAGCATCGAGGACCTCAAGAAGTGCGACATCGTCCTGACCTGCCAGGGCGGTGACTACACCAAAGAGGTCTACCCCAAGCTGCGCGCTGCCGGCTGGAAGGGCCACTGGATCGACGCTGCCTCAGCCCTGCGCATGGCCGACGACGCCGTCATCATCCTGGACCCTGTGAACCGTCACGTGATCGACCAGTCGCTGGCCCAGGGCGGCCGCAACTGGATCGGCGGCAACTGCACCGTGAGCCTGATGCTCATGGGCATGGGAGGCCTCTTCAAGGCCGGTCTGGTCGAGTGGGTCAGCGCCATGACCTACCAGGCCGCCTCGGGCGCGGGCGCGCAGAACATGCGCGAGCTGCTGAGCCAGATGGGCGCCCTGCACGACGCCGTCAAGGCCGAGCTGGCCGATCCGGCCTCGGCCATCCTGGACATCGACCGCAAGGTGGCCGCCACCATGCGTGACACCAGCTTCCCCACCAAGAACTTCCGCAACACGGCCCTGGCCGGCAGCCTGATCCCCTGGATCGACGTGCCGGTCGAACACGGCCAGAGCAAGGAAGAGTGGAAGGGCGGCGCCGAGTGCAACAAGATCCTGGGCAACCCGGCCTTCCGCAGCGCCGGCAGCATCCCGATCGACGGCCTGTGCGTGCGCATCGGCGCCATGCGCTGCCACTCGCAGGGCCTGACTGTGAAGCTCAAGAAGAACGTGCCCCTGGCCGAGATCGAAGGCCTGCTGGCCGGCGCCAACGACTGGGTGAAAGTAGTTCCCAACCAACGCGAGATCACCGAGCGTGAACTCACGCCGGCTGCCGTGACGGGTACGCTGACCGTGCCGGTGGGCCGCCTGCACAAGCTGGCCATGGGTGACGAGTACCTGGGCGCCTTCACCGTGGGTGACCAGCTGCTGTGGGGCGCAGCCGAACCGCTGCGCCGCATGCTGCACATCCTGCTGCAGGCCTGATACCCCCTGCCCTTTATATTCGTTGCCCCTTAACAACAAAATCAAGCCGATACTGGGCTGGGCGGCTTAGGCCAAGAAGGTTAAGCGCTTCCTTAGCTTGTCAGGCTAACATATTGATGTTAAGGTACTTTTCTAGTTTCAAGGCTCATGTTCGGCGATCACCGGACATGACTGTTTACGCTTTCTGTCGCCCGATCATCGGAGGCCCCTAAATTGATTTCCAAAACACGCTGGCAAAGAACCGCCTTGGCCCTGGCCTCTGCCTCGGTTCTCGGTTTGTGGGGGTCACAAGCGGCTGCGCTCTCGCTGGGACGTGTCCTCGTCCAGTCGGCGCTCGGTGAGCCGCTGCGGGCCGAAGTTGAAATCCTGGAGATCAACGAAGAGGAGGCTTCTTCGTTGCGACCGCGTGTCGCCCTGCCCGACACCTTCCGCTCCAGCGGCATGGAATACAGCGCCGCCTTGAGCGGGCTGGAGATTTCCCTGCAGCGCCGGGGCAACGGCCAACGCTATCTGCGCCTGAGCAACAGCCGTCCGGTCAACGAGCCCTATGTGGACCTGATCCTCGAAGCCAGCTGGTCTTCGGGTCGCGTTGTGCGCGACTACACCATGCTGTTCGACCCGCCGAACCTCAACGAGGCCCAGACCCCTGCGCCGCAAGCCCCCCAGGTGAGCTCGGTCCCGATCCGCATCGCACCGCCGCCGGCTCCCGCACCGGCGGCTGAAGTGCCAGCCGTACCGGCCCCGGCCCCTGCTGTGGTACCGGCTCCGGCCGAAGCACCAACCACCCCGGCCCCCAGCCCTGCGGCTGCGAGCAGCCCGGCACCGACCCCTGCTCCCACTCCCGCTCCTGCGGCCAGCCCCGAACCCAGCGCACCGGCCGTGGCCGGCCGCTCCGGCAGCAGCGTAACCGTCAAGGCGGGCGACACGGCCGGCAAGCTGGCCCTGGCGCAGAAGTCTGCCGATGTTTCGCTCGACCAGATGCTGGTCGCCATGCTGCGCGCCAACCCTGAAGCCTTCACCGGCGGCAACGTCAATCGTCTGCGCAAGGGTGCCGTGCTGGACATGCCCGAGAGTGAGCAGGCACTGGCCACCCCGGCGGACGAAGCTCGCCAGATCATCGTGGCCCAGAGCAAGGACTTCAACGAATACCGCCGGCGTCTGGCCAGCAGCGCCCCGGCCAGCCCCGAGACCGCCGCCGACCGCAAGAGCAGCGGCAGCGTCCAGACCCAGGTCGAGGAAAAGAAGACCGCACCCGCCACACCAGACAAGCTGACCCTGTCCAAGGGCGCCGTACAGCCCCAGAGCGCCGACCAGCTGGCGCAGGAGCGTAGCGCCAAGGAAGCCGCCGCCAAGGCCGAGGCTTTGTCCAAGAGCGTGGCCGAACTCGAAAAACTGAGCAAGGCGGCCACGCCGGCCCCCGCGCCCATACCTGCTCCCACCGTGGCAAGCAAACCTGCCACGCCGCCCGCACCTGCTGCCGCTCCGACGCCAGCGCCTGAGGTCACTCCCCCGGCGACGCTCACCCCCGCACCGCAGGTTGCCGCCGCGCCTGCCACGCCGGCAGCCAGCGCCCCCGAGGTCGCGGCCCCAGCGCCTGTGCCCGCCCCGGCACCCAAGCCGGCTCCGGCCCCTGTACCGGCGCCGGTGGTGGAAGAGCCCTCGCTGCTCGATGAAATGCTCGAAAACCCCCTGATCCCTGCCGCGGCAGGCGGTCTGGTGGCATTGCTGGCCGGTTTTGCCTTCTACCGCAGCCGCCAGCGCAAGAACTCCGGTCAGGTGGACAGCGCTTATCTGGAAAGCCGCCTCCAGCCTGACTCTTTTTTCGGGAATAGCGGCGGACAACGCGTCGACACCAACGACGCGAGTGTGAACAGTTCCTCGTCCATGGTCTATTCGCCCAGCCAGCTGGATGCCGGCGACGATGTCGACCCCGTCGCTGAAGCAGATGTCTACCTGGCCTATGGCCGCGATCTGCAGGCCGAGGAAATCCTCAAGGAGGCCCTGCGGCACCATCCGGGCCGTATCGCCATCCACCAGAAATTGCTGGAGATCTACGCCAAG
Organism: uncultured Hylemonella sp.; assembly: GCA_963513855.1. Taxonomy (GTDB): domain Bacteria; phylum Pseudomonadota; class Gammaproteobacteria; order Burkholderiales; family Burkholderiaceae_C; genus Hylemonella. The sequence continues at coordinate 1,968 of CAUPRZ010000190.1, read as the reverse complement.
CGTCGCGATGCCAAGAACTTCGGCATCTACGCCAAGGAAGCCTACAAGGTCACGGGAGGCAACGGCCCCGAGTGGGATCACATTGCCGACCTCGGCCGCGGGATTGATTCGGACAACGAGATGTACCAGCCCGGCGGCGAGCCCCCGGCCTCGGCACCGGCTCCGCTGCAGGCCACCCCGAGCTACACGCCCCCCGCACCGGCACGCCAAGCAGCTCCCGTGGCCGCAGCAGCCGCTGGTGTCGATCTGGACCTCGACCTGGACTTCTCGCTGGACGAAGCCCCGGCCCGCGCTTCGGCACCTAGCGTCAGCACCCAGCCTGCCCCGATTGCTACAGCTCCCGACAACAGCCTGGCCTTCGAAGCCCCTTCGCTGCCGACCAGCCCGGCCCCGATGCCCGCTGCGCCGGCTGGCGACAACCTGATGAACTTCGACATGGGTGGCCTGTCCCTGGACCTGGGCACGCCCTCGGAACAGCCCGATGGCGGCTCCGATGACCCCCTCTCCACCAAGCTGGCCCTGGCCGACGAGTTCAAGGCCATCGGCGACACCGACGGTGCCCGCGCCCTGATCGAGGAAATCATTGCCGAAGCTTCGGGCGACATGAAGTCCCGCGCGCAGAAGGCGCTGGCTCAGCTCGGCTGAGCGGCCGGCGCCCGTCTAGGCAGTTCTCGTGCGGGTGGCCCTCGGCGTCAGCTACGACGGCCACCCCTACGACGGCTGGCAAAGCCAGCCCTCCGGTCGTACGGTGCAGGACCAGCTTGAAAAAGCCCTGAGCCGCTTCGCCGACCAGCGCATCTCCACCCTCTGTGCCGGCCGTACCGATGCCGGCGTGCACGGCCTCATGCAGGTGGTGCATTTCGACACCACGGCCGAGCGCGATCCCCATGCCTGGGTGCGCGGCAGCAATAGTCTCCTGCCGCGCGACATCGCCGTGCAATGGGCGCAGTTCGTCCCGGCCGAGTTCCACTGCCGCGCCAGCGCCAGCTCGCGTCGTTACGCCTATCTGCTGCTCGAATCCCCCGTGCGCCCCAGCATCGACACCCACCGCGTGGGCTGGGTCTTCCAGCCCCTGGATCTGGAGCGCATGCAGCAAGCCCTGCCCCATCTGCTGGGCGAACACGATTTCACCTCCTTGCGCGCCTCGGCCTGCCAGGCCCTCTCGCCCGTCAAGAACCTGATGCGCCTGGAAATCAGCCGCCGCGGTGCCTACTGGCGCTTTGAGTTCGAGGCCAATGCCTTCCTGCACCACATGATCCGCAACATCATGGGCTGCCTGATCACCATCGGTCAGGGCAAGAAGCCCCCCGAATGGATGGCCGAGGTCATTGCGGCACGCAGTCGGGACGCCGCTGCACCCACCTTCTCGCCCGACGGCCTGTACTTCCTGGGCCCGCGTTACGACGCCCGCTGGGACCTGCCGGACCAGACCCCTGCGTATGATTGGCTGCCATGAATAAGGCCCCCACGCTTGCGACTTCGTCTGCTGCGCTGCCCCCCGAGGGGGCGCAGTCCGCCTTGGGGCGGCCCGGCGTCGGACTGACTCGCACCCGCATCAAGATCTGCGGCCTCACACGTGAACAGGACGTGGACGCGGTCATCGCAGCCGGCGCCGATGCCGTGGGCTTTGTGCTCTACGAGAAAAGCCCGCGCCACGTGACCCCGCAGCGTGCCGCCGAACTCGCACACCGTCTGCCGGCCTTCATGACCCCGGTGCTGCTTGTGGTCAACGCCAGTCCGGACCAGATTCAGACCGCCCTCACCCTGATCCCCAACGCCACCTTGCAGTTTCATGGGGACGAAACACCGCGAGTGTGCCTGGAGGCCGCTGGCGCCCGCCCCTACCTGCGCGCCGCCCGCATTCCGATGGGCGAAGCCGGCCGGGGCTTTGATCTCGTAAAATATGCTCAGGATTACTCGGCCGCCCAGGCCATCCTGCTCGACGCCCATGTCGAGGGGTTTGGCGGG
>CAUPRZ010000189.1:0-5344 GCA_963513855.1 uncultured Hylemonella sp. | reverse complement strand
GGTGACCTATCCCGAGGACTTCGCGCTGGCGGAGGCGGTCCTGCAAGCGAGAAAGAAGCTATGAATATTCGAGTGGGTGAAGGCTGGGACGTGCACCAGCTGGTCGAGGGGCGCAAGCTCATCCTCGGCGGCGTGGAGATTCCCTACGAGAAGGGCCTGCTAGGCCATTCGGATGCCGACGCGCTGCTGCACGCCATCACCGATGCGCTGTTCGGCGCGGCGGGCCTGGGCGACATCGGACGTCATTTCCCTGACACCGACCCGACCTTCAAGGGCGCGGATTCGGGCGTGCTGCTGGCCGAGGCCGCGGCGCGTGTGCGCGCGGCGGGCTGGTTGATAGGCAATGTGGACAGCACCATCGTGGCCCAGGCGCCCAAGATGGCGCCGCACATCCCGGCCATGCGCGAGCGCATCGCGGTCCTGCTCGGTTTGTCCGCGGATCAGGTCAATGTGAAGGCCAAGACGGCCGAGAAGCTGGGGCCCGTGGGTCAGGGCCTGAGCATCGAAGCCCGGGCTGTTGTTCTGTTGCAGCGCTGAGCGGGGTAGCCTCTAGCCCCGCGCCTGCTGCAGCTGGATGCGGGTGGAGAAACCGCCCCCGCCGCTGTTGCCAATGCCGAGCTTGCCGCCCATGCGGCGCACCGTTTTCTCCACGATGGACAGGCCCAGGCCGGCCCCCGTGGCTGCGGTGCGTGCGGCGTCGCCGCGGTAGAAGGGTTTGGTGAGGTTGGGCAGGTGTTCGGGGGCGACGCCCGGGCCGTGGTCGCGCACACGGATCTGCACCCAGGGCTCGCGCGCACGTGTGGTGATGTCCACGGTGGTGATGCCGGTCTCGGGGGTCTTGCCGTAACGGCGCGCGTTTTCGACCAGGTTGGAGATCACGCGGCCCAGTTCCACCGCATCGGCCATGACCCAGACGTTGTCCTGCAGGTCCAGGTTGAACTGCATGTCGCTGCGGTCCTTGAAGGCGAAGAGGCTGGCACGGATGGCCTCATTGAGGTTGACCTTGCCCAGCTTGACGTGGTCGGGCCGCGCGTAGTCCATGAACTTGTCGATGGTGGCGTCGAGCTGCTCCAGATCGGCCACCATATGGGCCTGGGCGTCGGGGTCGGCGACACTCATCTCGGTCTCCAGGCGCAGGCGCGAGAGCGGGGTGCGCAGGTCGTGTGAGATGCCCGCCAGCATGACGGCGCGGTCCTGTTCGATCTTGGCCAGGCGCTGGGCCATGCGGTTGAAACCGATGTTGACCTGCCGGATCTCGGTGGTCTGCACGCGTTCGTTGAGACGGCTGGCGGCGAAGTCGCCCTCGCGGATGCGGCTGGCGGCAAAAGACAGCTGCTTGAGCGGGCGGTTGATCAGGCGCGCGATGATAGCCGCGCCGGCCAGCGAGAGCAGGATTCCGGTCGTCAGCCAGATCATCCAGGTCTTGTTGGCGGTGATGTTAAAGCGTTCGCGGTCGGTGTGCAGCCAGTAGCTGTCGCGTTCGATCAGAAAACCCACCCACAGACCCGGTTTGCCGTTGACGCTGTTGGCCACGATGGTGCCCGGGCCCAGGCGCGCGGTGAGCTCCTGCACGATGCGCCGACTCACGGTGTCGGTGTCGAAGGGCTCGTAGCGGTCACCCGGCTCGCGCGGCAGCACGCGCACGCCCTCTTTTTCGGTCATGGTCTTGATCAGCGAGACGCGCAGGATGACGTCGGAGTGCACCAGGGCGGCGCGGCTGAGGTTGACCAGGGAAGATATCTGCTGCGCGGTCTGGATGGCGCGTGGCTCGAACTCCAGTGCGCGCAGGGTCTGCAGCCAGGCCAGGATGCTGCCGAAGAGCAGCAGCGCCAGCAGGAAAAAAGTGCGCCAGAAGAGGCTGAGGCCCGAGGGATCCTGGACTTCGCCGTCAAGCTCGGCCGGTGTGGTCTCCATGGGGCCCCGGGTGGAGCCGCCACTGTGCTCTTCCGTCAGGTGCGTCTGCCAGCGCGAGGGATCCGGCAGCACAGGGCGCAGCGGGATCGGAGAGGGAGATGCCTGGAAGTTCAACCTGCACCGTCCGGTACGAAGACGTAGCCTACGCCCCAGACCGTCTGGATGTAGCGCGGTACGGCCGGGTCGACCTCGATGAGCTTGCGCAGGCGCGAGACCTGTACGTCCAGGCTGCGGTCGAAGGGTTCGAATTCGCGTCCGCGGGCCTGCTGGGCCAGCTTTTCACGCGACATGGGCTGGCGCGGATGACGCACCAGGGCCTTGAGCATGGCGAATTCGCCGGTGGTCAGGGGCAGTTCCTCGCCCTCCTTACGCAGGGTGCGTGCGCCCATGTCGAAGGTGTAGGGGCCGAAGCTCACCACTTCCTGGTCATTGGACGGGGCGCCCGGGGCTTCGGGCGGCGGGCGGCGGCGCAGCACGGCGTTGACGCGGGCCAGCAGTTCGCGCGGATTGAAGGGTTTGCCCAGGTAGTCATCGGCGCCGACTTCCAGACCGACGATGCGATCCACGTCCTCGACCTTGGCGGTGAGCATGATGATGGGCGTCTTGTCGTTGGCCGCACGCAGGCGGCGGCAGATGGACAAGCCGTCCTCGCCGGGCATCATGAGGTCGAGCACGATGAGGTCCACCGTTTCGCGCAGCAGGATACGCGTGAGCGACTTGCCATCCTCGGCCTGGAAGACTTCAAAGCCTTCCTGCGTGAGATAACGGCGCAGGAGGTCGCGGATGCGCGCATCGTCATCGACGATCAGGATCTTGTCGGCACGGCTGGAGGGGGACGTCATGTGTGTTGCTCTGCCTGAGGACTGTTACAACCTTGATTCTGCCGGTCGGCACGGGCGATCTGCTCGCTGCGAGGTCGACTTTGACATACTGTTACAAATCTCGGCCAGATGCGCAAGTACGCCGCCGCAAGAATGCCGGGTGTCATTCAGGAGTCCCGTTTTTATGAAATTCGTTTCCAGCTCGCTTTTCTCTTTTGTGCTGTCCGCCGGCCTGACGCTGGCTGTTTTGCCGGCTGCGCAGGCTCAAGTGGGGCCGATCCCGCGTGATGTCGTCCAGTTCACGGCCACCGCCACGCTGGAGGCCCGCCAGGACCAGCTCAGCGTGACCCTGCGCGCCACCCGCGAGGGCAGCGACCCGGCTGTGGTGCAGCAGCAGCTCAAGACCGTGCTGGATGCCGCCCTGGCCGAGGCGCGCCCGCAGGCCCAGCCCGGCACGCTGGAAGTGCGCAGCGGCGCTTTCAGCCTCTACCCGCGCAGCAACCGTGACGGTCGCATCAGCACCTGGCAGGGCACGGCCGAGCTGATCCTGTCGGGCAGCGACCTGGAGCGCATCGCCGCCCTGGCCGGCCGTATCCAGAACATGACCGTGAGCCAGACGGCTTTTGGCCTGAGCCGCGAGCAGCGCGACAAGCTGGAACAACAGGCCCAGGCCCAGGCCATCGAACGTTTCCGCACCCGTGCCAGCGAGATCGCACGTGGTTTCGGTTTCAGTACCTATAGCCTGCGTGAAATCAATATCAATAGCCAGGATCAGGGCGCACAGGTTCGCCCGCGTTTTTTGGCCATGGAGGCCAAGTCCAGCGTGGCTGCCGATGCACCGCTGCCGGTGGAAGCCGGCCAGGCCCAGGTGCAGGTGATCGTGAGCGGCTCGGTACAGCTCAAGTAAGCACGTAAGCAAGTACGCAACTAAGGCTAGGGTAGGTCCGGGGCTTGCACGGCCCACCGACGGGCCTACACTGGTGGTGGGAGGTCAGCATAACTTCTACTTACAAGCGGCCCCATGTTGCCTTTGCCTACCTTTCAGAACCCGAAGCGTCCCGGCGCGGCCTTGTTTGAACCCAAGGTGGGCGAGAGCATCGGGCGTTTCCAGCTGCGCTGTCAGGTGGGGCAAGGGGGGCAGGCCACGGTCTGGCTGGCCTTTGACCCGCGGCTGGAGCGCGAGGTGGCCATCAAGTTGCTGCGCCCGGATCCTGGTGCCGATGCGGCGCTGGTGACGCAATGGCTGCAGGAGGCGCGCAGCGTCAGCCGCCTGACCCATCCCAATGTCATCCCGGTCTTCGAGGCCGATGTGCAGGAGGGCCAGCCCTATCTGGTCTTCGAATTCGTGCCGGGCCAGACCCTGGCCGAGGCCCTGCGCCTGCGCGGGGCCTTGCCGCCCCAGGAGGCCGTGGGCCTGATGATCGACGTGCTGGAGGCGTTGGCCGCGGCGCATGCGGCGGGCATCGTGCACCGCGACCTCAAACCCTCCAATGTGCTGGTGGATGCCAGCGGCCGGGCACGGGTGATGGATTTCGGCATTGCGGTGCGTGTGCAGGAGAGCGAAGGCACGGGCGCTGCCGCCGACCAGGGGCCCGCGGGCGGGACACCGGGTTATATGTCGCCCGAGGCCACCACAGGCGCGCCGCCCACCGCCGCCATGGATATCTTTTCCGCCGCCATTGTGCTGACCGAGCTGCTCTGCGGCCATCGGCTGATCGACGAACGCGACCCCTGGCGCGCCATGCAGCGCGTGGCGCTGGAGGACCTGGTGCTGCCTGATCTGCCCAGCGAGGTGGATGACGCGCTGCGTGCCATCCTGTTGCGTGGTCTGGCCCGCGACCCGCGCCAGCGCCATCCTTCTGCCCAGGTCTTCCGCGACGAACTCAAGAAATGGCTGCGTCCCGTGACGGCCCCGCTGGCCGGCGATGAAACGCGCAGCGGCACGGTGGGTTTCCTGCTGCGGCGCATGCGGCACAAGAGCGATTTCCCGGCGCTGTCAGGCTCGGTCACGCGCATCCAGAGCATCTCCAGCTCGGACCGCGAGAGCGTGGCGACGCTGACCAACGAGATCCTCAAGGACGTGGCGCTGACCAACAAACTGCTGCGCCTGGTCAACACACCGCAGTACGCACGTGGCGGGCCCATCAGCACGGTCTCGCGCGCCGTCACGCTGGTGGGCTTCAATGGCATCCGCACCATGGCCCTGAGCCTGGTGCTGCTGGAGCATATGCAGGACAAGGCGCATGCCCATCTTCTGAAAGAGGAGTTCCTGCGTTCGCTGATGGCCGGCTCCATCGCCTCCGAGCTGAGTCCGCCGCGCAGCGAGGAGGGCGAGGAAGCTTTCCTCGGCGCCATGTTCCAGAACCTGGGCCGCCTGCTGACCGAGTACTACTTCCCCGAAGAGGCGCGGGCTGTGCGCGCCCTTATGGGCGGCAAGGAACCGATGCCCGAGGTCAGCGCCGCCATCACCGTGCTGGGCCTGAGCTACGAGCAGCTGGGTGTGGGCATCAGCAAGGCCTGGAACCTGCCCGAGACCATCCAGCACTGCATCCGCAAGCCCGGCGGCACGCCGCCGTCCTTACCGCCCAAGGAGGCCGGCGAGCGCCTGC
>CAUPRZ010000188.1:0-5351 GCA_963513855.1 uncultured Hylemonella sp. | reverse complement strand
TCGGACTGTAGTTCGGGGACCGACGAACCTACGATGCACTCATCCCATCACCCCTCTCAAGGAGATCATCGTGAGTCAGATCAGTCACCTGTCATCCCCCCCGAAATTGCCGGGCAAGCCCGTGGCCGCCAAGCCGCCGGCCGCACCCACGCCGACACCAGCCCCGGCGGCAGCCGCCAAGAGCAGCCCCACCACCGCCCCCAGCGCCATCGTGGCCATCAGCCCGGAAGGTGCGGACAAGGCGGCCAGCGCCGCGAACAAGAGCACCTGAGGAAACCCGGCATCGCGGTCGCGCGATGCCGGCGCCTCCTTCGCAATACCGCAGCGCACCGGGTGCCCCATGCCTGAATCCCCTCTCTCCCGCCTCCCGGCCCCGCGCCGCCTGCTGTTCGCCAGCAGCCTGACGCTCTGCCTGGGTGGCTGCTCGGCCCTCGTCGCCCCCCTCCCCCTGCCCCTGTGGGATGCGGCGGTCATCGGCGGTGCGGCCACGGTCGCCAGCCTGAGCGCCGGTACCGCCCCTGGCACGGCCAGCCACACGGTCATGCACCTGCGGCAGGCCCCCACTAGCGTCTGCATCGAATACAACCCTGCGGTCCAGGTCACGGACATCGTGCCCGTCTTGCAGATCGCCCTGCGCGAACACCGCGTCGAGAGCCGGGTCTACGAAAGCCCGGACGGGTTGGTGCAATGTCCGGTCTGGCTGCGCTACACCGCAGACCTTGCCTGGGACAAGCCCCCCTTCTCCGGCGATTACAAGGCCTATATCAGCACAGCGTCCCTGACCTTGCGATCCGCGACGGGAACGCTGCTCTCCAGCAGCCATTACCGCATCCACTCGCCGGTCGGGCGCAGCAAATGGGCCAGCACACGCGACAAGCTCGCCCCGGTCGTCAGCGCCCTGCTGGGCGCCAGCGCCGCCCAAGTCAGCCCCCAGACCAACCCGGCCCCGGTCTCCACGCACCTTGCCAGCGGAGCTGCCCCATGAAACCCCATGCCCGACGCCTGCGTACCGCGTTCGCGTTCACGGCTCTCTCCTGCGCCCTGCTGCTGACGGCCTGCACCAGCGCACCGCCCACGATCGTCCAGGGACCGGTGACCGCGCCGCCGCCGCAGCGCCCCGCCACGATCGAACGCGTCGCGACCGGCTCGCTGTTTCCGCCGGGCGGCGCCTCGCTGTTCTCGGGGCGCCAGAAGCCGCGCAACATCGGGGACACCCTGAAGGTGGACATCTCTGAAAACCTCAAGGCCAGCAGCGCGTCCAAAAGCAGCATCGCCCGCGAGAGCAGCTTCTCGTCCAAGGGGGCGGGCAATGCGGGCGAGAACAACCCGCTGCGCAACCTCATCAACCAGGACGTGTCCGGCGCCGGCAAGAGCAACTTCAAGGGTGACGGCAGCACCAGCAGCGACAGCAACCTCCAGGGACAGCTCGCCGCCTCGGTCATCAATGTGCTGCCCAATGGCAACCTCCTGGTCGCAGGCGAGCGCAGCATTGCCGTGGGAGGTGAAATCCAGACGCTACGCTTCTCCGGCATGGTCAATCCGAGCGACATCAAGGACGGCAACGTCATCGCCTCGGCCGACGTCGTGAATGCCCGGCTTGAGATCCTTGGCAAGGGTGACATCGCCGACAACACCAAACGCAATAGGCTGCAACGAATGCTCAACAACACGCTCTCGGCCTGGTGAGTGCCGCGACCCGTACAGATGGCTGCTTATTGACCCTCTTTTACCGCTTTATTTCCGCATATGAACAAAGGTAAAGGCTCACAGAATGAGGCGCGGCGATGCCGCTGCCATGCTGAAATCCGTCCCGCTTCTTCTGCGTCGTGCCCGTGTTTGATTTCCCATGTTCGGCTCCAAAAAAATACTGATCGTTGACCAGGACCCCAGGCTCCTGGATCAGCTGAGCCGCTTCCTTCCCCTGTACGGGCACCAGACCCATGTCGCCAGGGACGCGGAGAACATGCGCTTGCAACTCTCGCGATACGCCATTGATCTGCTGGTGCTGGACCTGATGCTGCCGGGAGAGAACGGGCCGGCCCTGGTCCGTGACCTGCACCGCAACTCCAACCTGCCTATCATCGGTCTGACCCTGCATGTCGACCCTCACGATCTGATCATCGGCTTGGAGTCCGGTGCCGACGACTGCCTGTGCAAACCCTTTGAGGCACGCGAACTGGTGGCGCGCATCCATTCGGTGCTGCGGCGGGCCACCCGCATGAGACCGAGGCCCCAGGGCAGCAGCGAGCTCATCGAATTCGATGGCTGGCAGCTGCACCGCAAAAACCACTGCCTGCTCAGTCCCAGCGGCCAGATGCTGCCCCTGTCCAATGCAGAGTTTCGTCTCTTGTGCATCATGCTGGGCACACCACGACGAGCGTTCCGACGCGAGCAGCTGCTGGAGCAGGATGCGCTGCCCGACAGTGCCGCGAACCAGCGCAGCGTGGACCTGTTGATCTCACGCCTGCGTGTCAAACTGTCCCGTATCCCGGAGGGGGAGCGCATGATCAAGACCGTGCGCGGCATCGGCTACATGCTGAATGCGGGCACGGTACAGGGCCACATCGCCTGGCGCAGCTGAATCTGCGCGGCGCTCCAACGAGGGCTAGGCGATGCGCTGCAGGATCAGCACGGCAAAAAAGCCGAAAGCCGCGATCAGCGTCCACTTGAGCGTGATCAGGCCCCAGCGCCGGTAACGCACCTGGCCGGTGCCGGCATAAAAAGCGAAGCAGACCGCCGCGCCGATCAGCAGCAGCAGGATGAGCCAGCGCAACAGCAGCATGCTCTTACCTCGCGCGGGCAACTCGCCGCCGGGCCGCCCCAAGGCGAGTTAGCCCCCTTGGGGGGCAGCGACCCGTGCAACGGTGGAGCGTGGGGGTCATATCACCAGGCGCGCGCGGGTTGTGCGAAGCCCTTGGGTGCGAGCCTGTCGTTGTCGAAGGTCACGGTCTCCCAGGACTCGGTGCGCTTGAGCAGCTCGCGCAGCAGCTTGTTGTTCATGGCATGGCCGGAACGGAAGGCGCTGTAGGCCGCGAGCAGGGGCTTGCCCAGGATGTAGAGGTCGCCCATGGCGTCGAGGATCTTGTGTTTGACGAACTCGTCGTCGTAACGCAGCCCACCAGCATTGAGTACCTTGTAGTCGTCCATCACGATGGCGTTGTCCAGCCCGCCGCCCAGGGCCAGGCCATTGGCGCGCATCATCTCCACGTCCTTGGTGAAACCGAAGGTACGCGCGCGTGCGATGTCGCGGCTGTAGTTGTGCACGCTCATGTCGAACTCGACGCGCTGGCCCGTGGAGTCCACGGCCGGATGGGCGAAGTCGATCTCGAAGCTGAGCTTGTAGCCGTGGTAGGGGTCCAGGCGGGCCCACTTCTGGTTGGCGCCCTCGCCTTCGCGTACCTCGATGGGTTCGAGCACGCGGATGAAACGTTTGGGCGCGTTCTGCAGCTCGATGCCCGCGCTCTGCAGCAGGAAAACGAAGGAGGCCGCCGAGCCATCGAGGATGGGCACCTCTTCGGCCGTGATGTCCACATAGAGGTTGTCGATGCCCAGGCCGGCACAGGCCGACATCAGGTGCTCCACGGTGTGCACCTTGGCCCCACCGCTGGACAGGGTGGAGGCCAGGCGCGTGTCGGTGACCGAGGTCGGTGCCATGGGGATGTCCACGGGTTGCGGCAGGTCCACACGCCGGAACACGATGCCGGTGTCGACCTGCGCCGGGCGCAGCGTGATCTCCACACGCTCGCCGCTGTGCAGGCCCACGCCCACGGCGCGGGTCAGGGATTTGAGGGTACGTTGCTGCAGCATGGGCATGATTTTACTTTCTCAGCCATTCCAGGAAAGCCGGTGCGGGCATCGGACGGCTGATGTGATAACCCTGCACCTCGTCGCAGCCCAGGGCCCGCAGGCGCTCCAGGATGGCGGCGTTTTCCACCCCCTCGGCCACCACGCTCAGGCCCAGGTTGTGAGCGAGATCGATGGTGGAGCGCACGATGGTGGCGTCGTCGGCATCGGTCTCCATGCCCATGACAAAGGACTTGTCGATCTTGAGTTCGTCCACGGGCAGACGCTTGAGATAGGCCAGGGATGAATAGCCAGTGCCAAAGTCATCGATAGACAATTTGTATCCCTGCCCGGACAGGCGGTTGAGCATGGCCTCGGCGCGCTGCGGGTCGTCCATGATGGCGCTTTCGGTGATCTCCAGGCAGAAGGCCGACGCCGGCACGCCATGCGCCTGCAGCAGACGCGCCAGCCGCGTGCTGAGCTCCAGGTCCAGCAGGTCGCGTGTGGACAGGTTGACCGAGATGCGCAGGCCGGCGGCGGCCGGCGTGGCCAGCAGGCGCGCGGCTTCTTCGAACATCCAGAGCGTGAGCTGGCGGATGTAGCCGGTCTGCTCGGCAAAGGGGATGAACTCCATGGGCGGCACCAGGCCGCGCTGCGGGTGCTGCCAGCGCACCAGGGCCTCAGCCGCGTGGGTCACGCCATCGGCCAGGTTCACCTTGGGTTGCAGGAACAGGCGCAACTCGCCCTGGTCCACGGCACGGCGCAGCTCGGTGAGCAGCGAGAGCGTCTGTGTGCTGGCCGAGTCGAAAACAGGGTCGTAACGTAGCGGCCCTTCGAGCTTGCGTTTGGCCACGTACATGGCGATCTCGGAGCGGCTCAGCAGCGTGTCGACATCAGGGGCGTCGGCCGGCCAGCAGGCAAAGCCTATGCCCGCGCTCAGGTCCACCGTCTGCTCGGCGATGGTCAGGGCCTGCTCCAGGCTGTGCGCCACGCGCAGGGCCAGAGCGGCGGCCTGCGCGGGTGTACCGGGCGCCAGCAGCAGGGCGAATTCGTTGCCCCCTAGGCGCGCAACTTCGCCGGCCGTGTCGCCCAGCACATCGGACAGCTTGCCGGCCACGGTCTGGAGCAGCTGGTCGCCGAAGGCGTAACCCAGTACGTCGTTGACGTGTTTGAAGCGATCCAGGTCCAGGGTGATGACCGCCAGTTCGGCACCGGCCTCGCTGCGTGCGATCGCCTGGTGCACGGCCTCACGGAAGTTCTCCCGGTTGGGCAGACCGGTGAGCCGGTCCCAGTAGGCCAGATGCCGGATCTCGGCCTGCTGCGCCGCGATGTCCACCCGCATGCTGTCAAAGGATTGCGCCAGCCTGCCGATCTCGTCCTGCCGGCCCACGTCTTCCAGCGGCACGCTGTAGTCGCCGCGGGAGAGTCGCTGCGTCGCCGCCAGCAGGGAGCGCAGCGGCCGGGCCAGCTGTCGCGCCAGCAGGCCGCTGCCGATGGCACAAAGCAGCAGACCACCGGCCGGGAGCACGGCCAGCAGGAGCTGCAGCGGGCGGTCCGGCGCCACCACT
>CAUPRZ010000187.1:0-5374 GCA_963513855.1 uncultured Hylemonella sp. | reverse complement strand
CCGATCGCCCCGACCGACACCCCCAGGATCCCGGCCGGCTTCCTCGCCCATACGCTTGCACCATAAGGGCGCGAGGCGTGGTCAATCGCGTTCTTGAGCACCCCGGGGATGGAGCGGTTGTATTCCGGCGTGACGAAAAGCAGCCCCTGGGCTGTCTTGATTTCATTTTTCATGCGCTGGACCGATTCGGCCGGCTTGGCATCGTCATCCTGGTTGTACAGCGGCAGGTCCCCGATCGGTACCAGGCTGAAGGTGAAGTCCGCAGGTGCCAGCTGCGTGATGGCATGGGCCAATTTGGCATTGAGCGAGTCCTTGCGCAAGCTGCCCACCATGGTGGCAATGAGGTAGCGGTACATGGATGTCCTGGAAATGTGAGTGTTGATCCAGCGTTCAGTCTTCTGCCATGTCGCTCAGCAAACTGGCCAGGTCATCGGCATGCTCTTCTTCCACCGCGAGGATCTGCTTGAGCAGATCGCTGGTGGTGGAGTCCTGGTTGCCCAGAAACTGAATGCCCTCCCGGTAGGCTTGAATGGCGATACGCTCCGCCACCAGGTTGGCATTGATCATGTCTAGCAGCTTGGGGCCGGAGGTGTACTCGGCATGGCTGCGACCCTCCAGGCTTTGAGGTGAGAAGTCGGGCTCGCCCCCCAGCTGCGCGATGCGCATGGCCAGCTTGTCCGCATGCCCCAGCTCCTCGTTGGAGTGCGTCAGGAATTCGGCCGCCACCGTGCGTGCATGAATGCCACGGGCCATGAAATGATGGTGACGGTAACGCAAAACACACACCAGCTCGGTCGCCAGTGCCTGGTTCAGCATCCGGATGACCTCGGAGCGATCGGCGTCATAACTGGCCGTCACCGCCCCCTGCTCCGGATGGTCTTGCGCTTCGCGGCGCATCACCTGGGTCTCGGTGAGATTGGATATCTTGGGCATGGAATCCCCGCAGGAAGTGAAAACACCAGCTTGCGGCAAGCCCGCCATCTCGACCGTGCGCCAACGCACGGTAGCGGCTCATTTCAACGAAGCTCGCGATGAAGTACCGGGCGGGCTAGGGCTTGGATGGCGTTTTGGTCGGGGTGGTCGGCGCCGAGTGGTCGTTGTTCTGGCCAGGCAGGGGCATGGCACCGGACTCTTCAGCCGCTGACAGCGCCTTGTTGGAACGCCCGGCCGCGGCCACCGGCCCTGCAGGGACTGCCGAGGGCATGGCTACCGAATCCGCCGGCGGCACCGACGTCTCCGCTACCGGTGGCAAGGGATACCCGTCCGCCGCGTTTGCCGGCTTGCCAGACCCCGCATCCACCTGCGCTGGCCCCTTGCCGCAAGCGCTTAATGCCAGCACAAAAAAAGCGCCGGCAAACATCAGGTTTTTGGTACGCATACGGAAACTTTCAAGAAAAGGAAGTGAGACCGCATCCGCTGTGCTACCGGGCGAGGACTGGAACAGACTATGGACGCCCTGGCCCATGCCGTCCGTGCGCTTCCGTACACATTCCTTGTTGCGCCTGGCCTCGCTCAGCCTATTCCCGCTCCCCCGATTCATCTGGAGGCCGTCGCGCGAGCAACTCCGCATCGGTCAGCGGCCGCCCGATCCAGAGGAAGACCTGGCTCGCACCGGCCCCCAGCGCCATCTCGCGGAAAGCGCGGTGTTCCACCTGGGTGTAGCCGCCCTCATCCCTGCCCATGGGGTGCATGACCACGCAGGGCGCGGGCCTCCAGATCGAAGGCTTCTGCACCCGGAGCAACTGGTATTTGAGCAACTGCTCGGCCGCTGTGAAGTCCGAGACCGGGGGGCGGGGATGGGCAAACGGGTTGACCACCGTGGCCGGCTCGCTGGCCGCCGCCAGCCGGGCCTGGGGGGCCACTGCGAGGATGACGGGCTTGGCTGAGGTTCTGATGGCCAGTTCCGGTACCTCGGCAACCGTGTTGCCGGTCTTCACGTTCCTGACGGCAGCAGCTCGGGGGTGATCTGGATATAGACCAGGGGAAGGAAAGCAGTAAGCATGGAAAGCTTGGATGTGGGCTAACGCCTGGGTGATCAACCACTAAATGACGGGAAGAATTTCTTCCAGAGAAAAGTAGATCGCCTTGCCATGCTGCCTGGCCAGCGCAACCATTTCGTCCGCCCCAACCGATGCCCCGCCAATGCGCAGGCACCCATCACACTTGGCCACCAGGCGCCGTGAGATGGGGTGGAAGATTTCATTGAACACGGCATCACCTATGCCGGTGGAGCCGGCGTGTTCGATGAGCGGCAGGGCAAACCACTCGCCCATGACGGGGAGATGGCCGGCGCGGAACAGTTGCAAGGACGCCTGCGTCATGGCAGCCACGTTTTGCGCGATGAGCACCGGGTCGTCATTGGTGCCCGAGCGGTACGGACCGGCCACGAGAATCATCTGGGCTTGCATAACTGTGTTTCCTTGTGTGTGATGTTCACTATCAGCCCTGCGCTGCCGCCGCTGGCCTGACCAGCCACTCCGCAACCAGCAGGTTGGGTACCCAGCAGGCCCAGGCAATCACCCCATAGGCCTGCTCGAAAGGGAACTGGAAGATAGAAACAGGTGACAGGTACAAGCGCAGGGTGACGGCGGCGAAAGTGAGCGAGAAATTGCAGATCATCCAGCGCCGGTGGGCAGCGCAGCTAAAGCGACGCATGAAGTGCCGCAAGCTGCCATCGTGCAAAACCATCTGGCCGGATGTTCACGCGTCCCCCTGTACATCAAAGTGCCTGTTTTATAGCAGGCCAGGCCGGGTTCGCCCAGAGCTGGTCGTTGGCCTCTACCCCTCCTGCAACAAACTGCTCGCAATCGCCGCCGCCGCTGTGCGCGTCTCCACGCCCAGCTTCTCGAAGATGTGTTCCAGGTGCTTGTTCACCGTGCGCGGGCTCATGCCCAGGATGTCGGCGATGTCGCGGTTGGTCTTGCCCTTGGCCAACCAGGACAGCACCTCGGTCTCGCGCGGCGTGAGCGCGGCCACAGAAAGGCGACGTTGCGCGGGGTCGGGGGCCGCGGCGATACGGCGCAGCAGCACCATGATTTCACCCGGGCCGGCCTGGCCCAGATGGCGTGCCTGCAGCTGGCTGCCGTCGGGCAGCGGGGTCAGGGCCTCGCCCTGGTTCGTGACACGCTGCAGCCACAGGCGTTGCATCACGTCGTCGGGCTGCGGGCCCAGGGCCTGCTGCAGCCAGCGGGTGGCCTGCGGCGAGCGCCAGGCCACACGGCCCTGGGTGTCGAGCAGCAGCACGCCCAGGCCCGCCACGTCCACGGCATCACGGGCCATGCGGCTCACGTGGGCGTTGCGCAGATGGGTGGCCAGGCGCGCCAGCACCTCGGGGATACGCAGCGGTTTGACCACGTAGTCCACGCCGCCGCTGGCGAAGCCTTCGACGATCTGCTCGGTCTCGGCCAGGCCGGTCATGAAGATCACGGGCACATGGGCCCAGGAGGGTTCACCCTTGAGGCGACGACAGAGGGTGAAGCCGTCGTCGCCCGGCATGATGGCGTCGAGCAGCACCGCGTCGGGCACGGCCATCTCGAAGCGCTCCAGCGCCTCGATGGCGTCGCGCGCCACGAGCACGGTGTAGCCCTCGATGGCCAGCGCGTCGCAGAGCATGCGCAGGGTCTCGGGCGCGTCGTCCACCACCAGCACCACGCTGGAGACGGCGGAGGGAGGGGATTCAGACGGGGGCTGCATCTTCAGTCTCTTTGAGGCGGGCAATGAGGGCGTGGAAGTCGAAACGGTCCACGTGCACCACCAGGGCCTGTAGCAGCTCGGCGATGGCGGGTTCGG
The DNA here is from genome assembly GCA_963513855.1 of uncultured Hylemonella sp. Classification (GTDB taxonomy): domain Bacteria; phylum Pseudomonadota; class Gammaproteobacteria; order Burkholderiales; family Burkholderiaceae_C; genus Hylemonella. The sequence goes on along the minus strand of CAUPRZ010000187.1, from coordinate 1,585 downwards.
ACTGCGCACTGTCGCGCAGCAGGCTGCGCAGACCGCTGGCATTGCCCAGGCGGGCCAGGGCGATGAGGCGTTCGCGCAGTTCCTCGGGCAGGGGCAGCGCGCCCGTGGTCATGGCGGGCGGCGGCGTGAGGCGCTGCGCCTCGTGCACCCATTCAAGCTGCAGCACACGGGCCAGCAGGTCCAGCAGCTCGGACTCGATCACGGGTTTGCTCACAAAACCCTGGGCGCCCACGGCGGCCAGCAGCTCGGGGCGGTTTTCAAAGGGATCGGCCGAGACGAAGATCAGGGGCAGGGGTTCCCCGGGAACCACGCTGTCGCGGATGAGCTGCGCGGTCTGCCAGCCATTGAGGTCGTCCATATTGATGTCCAGCAGCACGGCGTCGGGGCGCTGTTGCACCACGATCTCCAGCGCCTCGCGGCCGCTGGCGGCTTCGCGGATGGCAAACCCCAGGGGCAGCAACAGGCTGGCGAGCAGCTGGCGCTGGATGGGCTGGTCGTCCACCACCAGCAGGGTACGACGCGGTGCCAGATAACCCACGATGGGCCGCAGGTGGCGCACGGTGCGCGCGGCCGGGGCCTCGATCTCGCGCAGGTAGAGGCGGATGGTGAAGGTACTGCCCTGCCCCACGGCGCTGCGCAGCGTGAGCTCGCCGCCCATCAACTCTGTCAGCAGATGTGTGATGGTCAGGCCCAGGCCGGTGCCCGACTCGCTGGTGCGCCGGCCCGCGCTGCCGCGCTCGAAGGGCTGGTAGATGCGCTCCTGGTCCTGCGGGGCGATGCCGATGCCCGTGTCTTCCACCTCGAAGCGCACCACCTCATGCCGGCAGTCCACGCGGAAGATGATGCCGCCGCGGTCGGTGAAGCGCACGGCATTGGCCAGCAGGTTGATGAGGATCTGACGCAGGCGCTTGGCGTCGGCCTGCACCCAGGCGGGCACCCGGCCCACGGTCTCCAGGCGGAAGGCCAGGCCCTTGCCCTCCGCCTGGGGCTGCACCATACGCGCGAGTTCGGAAAGGAATTCGGGGAAAGGCAGAGGCGCCGGGTCCAGGCGCAGGCGGCCGGCTTCGATGCGGGCCAGGTCCAGCAGGCCGTCGATCAGCCCGTGCATGTGCTGGCCGCTCTGCTGGATGGTGGTGACCATCTCGCGCGGGCTGCCTTGCACCTCGTTACCGCGCAGCAGGATCTGCGCGTAACCCAGGATGCTGTTGAGCGGAGTGCGCAGCTCGTGCGTCATGCCGGCCACGTAGCGGGTCTTGGCGCTGCTGGCGTTTTCGGCCACCTCCTTGGCGCCCTGCAGGGCGGCGTCGGTGCGCTGGTGGGCATCAATTTCCTTCTGCAGCAGCTGGGTCTGGCGCTCGGACTCGTCGTGCGCCATGCGTCGGCTCTCGTTCGCCAACACCACCCACCAGGCGGACACCGCGGCCAGCAGGGCCAGCAGCGAGAAGGCCTTGATGAAGGGCAGGCGCAGGGCATCGGCATGGGACTGGCCCTGCAGGCTCTCCTGCACATAGACCACGCCCAGCAGAAAGGCCAGGATGGCCGAGAGGCCCAGGAAGACGGTGAAGTACTGCGCGACGCGGAAGTT
>CAUPRZ010000186.1:0-5386 GCA_963513855.1 uncultured Hylemonella sp. | reverse complement strand
CGAAAAGCACGGTGCGCATGGTCTGGTCGGCCGGGTTCAGCGTCCACTGCATGCTGAAGGGCTCGGCGAAGAGCTTGAGCTGGACCTGCAGGTCTTCAAACGTCACCTGACCGCAGGAGAACTGCACGCGCATGAAAAACAGGCCTGTGTCGGGGTCGTTGTACTGGGCGGCTTCTTCGATGTTGCCGCCGCGCTCGAGCAGGAAACCGGAGACGGCGTGCACGAGGCCCAGGCGGTCCGGGCAGGAGAAGGTGAGGATGTAGGCTTGGCTCATGGAGACCCTTGTGGCAGGATGGGGTGATCGTCGTCGCGGTCGCTTTTGACGCCCGCAGACCGTAATTGTCGCAATTTTCAGGAGCCCGGCCCGCCATGCCCCCCAGCAACATCCCCCTGCAGTCCCAGTGGCTGCCTTTCACGCCCAACCGCAGCTTTGCGCTGGACCCGCGCGTCTTCGTGGCCGCCGAGGGCATGCATTTCACCACCCACGACGGCCGCCAGGTGCTGGACGGCATTTCCAGCCTCTGGTGTGTGGGTGCCGGCCACAAACGGCGCGAGATCAACGCCGCCATTAACCGCCAGCTGGAAACCCTGGACTACGCCACCGCCTTCCAGAGCGGCAACGACCGCTCTTTCGAGGCGGCCGAACGCATCACGGCGCTGGCGCCGGGCGACCTGAGCAAGGTGCTGTTCTGCAGCTCGGGCAGCGAGGCCGTGGACACGGCGCTCAAGGTGGCGCTGGCCTACCACCGCGCGCGGGGCCAGGCCCAGCGCACCCTGTTCATCGGCCGTGAGCGGGGTTACCACGGTGTGGGGTTTGGTGGCATCAGCGTGGGGGGCATCCCGGCCAACCGCAAGACCTATGCCGGCGCCCTGCTGCCGCGTGTGGACCATCTGCGTTTCATCCACGACCCGGTGAAACATGCCTATTACAACGGCACCGAACCGGTCTGGGACGAAGACCTGCTGCTGGAACTGGAACAGCGCATCCTGCCCTTGCACGACCCGTCCAATGTGGCGGCGGTCATCGTCGAGCCCGTGGCCGGCAGCGCCGGCTGGTACGTGCCGCCCCAGGGTTACCTCAAGCGCCTGCGCGAGATCTGCGACCGCCACGGCATCCTGTTGATCTTCGACGAGGTCATCACCGGCTTCGGCCGCCTGGGCACGCCTTTCGGCGCCGACTACTACGGCGTGGTGCCGGACCTGCTGACCTTCGCCAAGTGTGTGACCAACGGCGTCATCCCCCTGGGCGGTGTGCTCTGCCGCCAGGGCATTTTTGACGCGGTGATGGACGCACACCGCGACAGCCCGGCGCACCAGATCGAGTTTTTCCACGGCTACACCTACTCGGGCCACCCCGTGGCCTGCGCCGCGGCCGTGGCCACGCTGGACCTGATGCGTGACGAAGACCTGTTCGCGCGCGCCGGCCGTATGGGCAAGGTGCTGGGCGACACCATGCATGCCGCGCTCAAGGGCCTGCCGCATGTGGTGGGCATCCGTAGCCTGGGCCTGGCGGCGGCCGTGGAGCTGGAAAGCCGCGCGGGTCTGCCGGGGCAGCGTGCCTACGAGGTCTTCCTGGACTGCTTCAAGCAAGGCGCGCTGGTGCGCCCGGCGGGCGAGAACATCGTGTTGGCGCCGGCCTATGTGGTGGAGCCGGGGCAGATCGCGCAGATGGTGGAGACCATCGCCAAGGCGCTGCGCAAACTGGCTTAAACCGCCCCGGTGTTGCCGGCCACCCAGACCCCGTAGGCGGGGCTGGCCTGGAGCACAGGCAGCAGGATGATCTCGGGCGTGTCGTAGGGGTGGTGCTCACGCAGCCAGGCTTCGAGTTGCGGGTAAAGCGCGCGGCGCGTCTTGATGCTCAGCAGCCACTCGGCTTCGTCGTGCGCCCGTTCCTGCCAGACATAAAAGCTGCGGATGGCCTGCACCTGCACGCAGGCGCCCAGGCGCTGCTGCACGATGGCGCGCGCCAGCTCGGCGGCCTGGGCTTCGCTGGGTAGTGCGGTCTGCACCACGCAGAGTTCAGGAGTGTCAGCGTTCATACATGGGTCCTCGCTTGCGGCGATACTACGCGCCTCCATGACCTTTCAGTTTCCCTTGCGCACGGCCGGCACCCTGCTGCTGGCCCTGGCCGCTGCTCTGCTCTGTGTGGGGCTGCGCATCCCGCTGCCCTGGTTCATCGGCCCGCTGCTGGCCACCGCCATGGCCTCCATGCTGCGTGCGCCCACGTCGAGTTGGGCGCCGCTGCGTAATGCCGGCCAGTGCACCATCGGCCTGGCCCTGGGCCTGTACTTCACACCCGCGATGGGTACGCTGGTGCTCGGTCTCTGGTGGGCCGTGCTGCTGGGCATTGTGTGGGCGCTGTTGCTGGGCTGGTTGTTCGGGCTGTGGCTGCAACGCTCGCAGGCGCGGCACTTCCCCGGCCTGAACCGGGCCACGACCTGGTTTGCCGGCGCCATTGGCGCCGCCTCCGAAATGACGCTGCTTTCCGAGCGCGCCGGGGCCCGCACCGATCTGGTGGCCGCCTCACACAGCCTGCGCCTGCTGATCGTGGCGGTGCTGATTCCTTTTGGCATGCAGTTCGCCGGTGTGCAGGGCCTGGACACCACGCTGGGCACGCCGCTGGCTTTTGATCCCAAGGGCCTGGCCCTGTTGGTGCTGCTGGCGGCGGCAGGCGCGCTGGCGCTGGACCGGCTGGGTTATGCCAATCCCTGGTTTCTCGGCCCCATGGTGCTGGCCACGGCGCTGACGCTGGCCGGCTTTGAACTCACGGGCATCCCCTCGGCCCTGTCCAACACGGCGCAGCTGTTGATCGGCGTGAGCCTGGGCGTGCGTTTCACGCCGGCCTTTGTGCACACGGCGCCGCGCTGGCTGGGCGCGGTGGCCCTGGGCACACTGGTGATGATCATCCTCAGCGCCGGCCTGGGCTGGTTGCTGTCCCTGGGCACGGGCCTGCACCCGGCCACGCTCTTGCTGGGCACCGCGCCCGGCGGCATTGCCGAGATGTCCATCACCGCCAAGGTGCTGCAGCTCGGTGCGCCGGTGGTGACGGTGTTCCAGCTCTGTCGTCTGTTTGCCGTGCTGCTGCTGGTGGACCCGCTGTACCGCCGGTTCTACCAACAGCACTAAGCCCGCGGAACGTGTGAAGAAATCGTAGCGAGCGGCCTGAGCGCAAGGCGGACGGAGCGCAGGAGCCGGAACGTACTTCAGGTACGTGAGGATTCCGAGCACCGCCCAACGCGGCGATCGGGCCGCGCAGTAGATTTATTTACACGTTCTCAGTGCACGTGCACCGGCGTGTGCGCTAGCTCGGCGTACTGGGCCAGCGTGTCTTCGACTTCTTCCTGTGAAGGCATGGTGCGCTGCCATTCGGTCAGGCGCTGCTGGAAGAGTTCGGCCCAGGAGCCGTCGAGGTAGACCTCCTTGCCCGCGTGTTTGTCCACGATCTCGAAGCCGTGGCGCAGCAGCACGGGGCGCTCGGCCTCGGCTTCGCCTTCTTCGGCAGGCTGCAGGTGATTCACGATATAGCTGTCGGAGTCGTAGAGGGTGTGCATGGCAGGTCCGTCTGGGTCTGAGCCTCAGTTGGAGCCACCGCCCCGGAATTCAAGGTGTTTCGCTGCCGCGCCACTGCTGGTCGATGTAATCCCCGTTGGGCTGTGAGACGCGCAGACGCACTGGCAGCCAGCCCAGGCTGGGGGCCAGCCAGACCTCCGCACGCAGCTCGTCTGCGCCAGGGTTCACGATGCGGCTCACCTTGCGCGTGGCCACTTCGCCACCGGGCAGCCTGAGCGTTTCTTCCTCGTTCACGACAAAACGCCAGCTGTCGGCCTTGCGGTAGTCCGCCACCTGCAGGGTCAGTTCGGTGCCCGGTGGGTAGTGGCCGGGCTGGCTGGCCAGCAGGCTGGACAGCTGCATGAAGACGCTGAGCTGGTCCTGCATGCCGGGCGTCAGGGGCGCGTTCGGCGCGCCTTCGCTGAAGCGCACCTGTCCCAGGGTGTGGTCGAACTCGGTCGTGCGCTCGCGGCGCGAGCGGTCGCTGAAGCGTTGCGGCTGCAGACCCTCGGGTGTGATGCGGCCGCGGCTGCCCTGCACGCGTGAACCCAGCAGGAAGGCGCTCACTTCCAGCCTTGCCTCGTAGTTTTGGCCGTCATGGGCCCAGAGCAGTTCACCACTGGCCTGGTAGCTCAGGCCTTTGACCTCACCCTGGATGCCGTACTTGAGGCGCATGGAGCCGGGGATGAGCGTGGGCGGTGTAGCAACCGGCTCGGGGGCGTGGGGCGGTGCGGCCGGGGCCTCGGCGACTACCGGTGCGGCTTCAGGGCCTGGCTCGGGGGCGGGTTCTGCTTGCGGCTCGGGCGCTGGTGCTGCGACCTCCTCGACGGGGGGAGGCGCTGGCGGCAAGGCTGGCGCAGGGCGGGGCGCGCGTGGGCGCTTCGGTGTGGCGGATGGTGCGGGCGGGGCGGCCGGCGGGACCGCCAGGGCATAGACCAGGGGTTGCGCGATGGCGCTGGTGTAGCGGGCTTCAACACGGGGCCCCAGCAGCGCCAGCAAGAGCAGATGCACCAGCAAGGCCAGCAGGGCACACAGCAGCAGGCGACGCCAGGGATGCGCGATGGGCCAGGAGCGATACGGCATGTTCAGACTGTGTGCCCCAACTCGTGCGAGAGCTGGCGCGCCGCTGTACCTAGGGCCGTGGCGACGGCGCCGTTCCACGCCGTGTCGAAGTTGGCCACCGAACCCATGGCCACCATGCCCAGCACGAGATGGCCGTCGAAGTCGAACACCGGGGCGCAGAAACCCGCGACGCCGGGCAACAGCGTGTCCACCACACGCGCTAGGCCGTGGGTCTGAACTTCCTTGATCAAGGCCGTCAACTCGGCCTGCTTGCGCGGCAGGTCGCTGCGGCCCAGCTGGCGTGCGCGGGTCATCTCGCTGCGCAGCAGCGGCGCGATGGCTTCGCGCGAGACGTAAGCCGCAAAACAACGCCCCGTGGCCGAGGACAGCAGGGGCATGACGTCGCCCAGGCGCAGGTTCACGGTGACAGCCTGGGGCGACTCTTCCCAGTGCACGATGGTCGGGCCGTGGTTGCCCCAGACGGCGATGGCCAGGGTGTGGCCGATGTGCTGCATCAGGGCGGGCAGGCGTTCGCGCGCCAGTTTCACGGCGTCCAGCCGGGTGATGGCGGCCAGGCCCATGCGCAGCGCGGCCGGACCCAGGTCGTAGCGCGCGCTGGCGGTGTCCTGGCTTACCAGGCCCATGCGCTGGAAGCTCACGAGGTAACGGTGCGCCTTGGCGGCGCTCATGCCGGCGGCTGCGGCCAGGTCGCGCAGCATCAAGGGCCCGTCGGCGCGCGCCAGGGCTTCGAGCAGGGCGTAACCCACCTCGACGG
>CAUPRZ010000185.1:0-5408 GCA_963513855.1 uncultured Hylemonella sp. | reverse complement strand
CGGCCGTGATCACGGCCAGCAGGATCTGCAGCTGGCGGTACGGCGCCACCACATCGTCCACCGAGCGCAGCAGCAGCACACGCGCCTCGCCGCCCACGGCATTGAGCTCGATACTGCGTACCAACAGGGTGGCCCCACCGGCCTGGAGCTCGCGCACCGGCCCCTGCATCTGCTGCAGCATCTGCAGGGCCTGTGGTGCCAGGGTGCTGACCGGCGCACCCATGCGCCCATCGCCCTGACGCACCTGAAGCACCAGCTGGATGTCGAGCAGACGCTGCATCTCCTGGGCCAGCGGCGCGCCGACCGGGAAGCCCATGAGCACCCAGCCCACGACCAGGGGTGCACGCATGGGCACCATGACCAGCTGGAAGGGCTGCCCTTCAAGCAGGACGATGCGCCCGCCCTGGGCCGGCTCCGTCAGCGTCGGCGCCTGGCTGGCCAGCAGCTTGCCAAGATCGGTGCCCGGCATGTCGGTGCTGACGGCGCGCACGCGCAGGCTGGTATCGAGCAGCGCGGTCATGGCCGCCCCGATGCGCTGGCCATGGTTCTCCAGGGCCGAGGCGATAGTCTCCAGGTCGCCCGTGCTGACTGCCGAACGGAAACCGTAATCGGCCGCCAGCAGGGCCGCGCTCTGGCGCAGCTTCTCGGCGTTCTGGTCCAGCAGGCGCAGCCAGACCTTCTCGCCGGTATCGAATTCACGCGCGATCTGCATGCGCGCATTACGCGCAATGCTGTCCCGCACCACAAAAAAGCCCGCCAGCTGCACAAACAGCAGCAGCAAGAGGGAGCCGCCGACCAGGCGGGTGATGAGGCTGCGACGGTTGAACGTCAGCCTCATGGGCGCACGCCCGTCATGCGCAGGCTCACGTTTTGCACGGCGCCCGTCGCGTTCAGCGCCTGGTCCAGCGCCGGCGCCCCCACGGGCAGGCCGACGTGCCAGCTGCGCAGGCGGTAGTTGCCCGCCGGTGCATCGATCACGGTGCGGCCGTCGGCGCCGGTCATGGCGTAGTAGGGCGTGTCCACCACCACGATCCAGCCCACCATCTGGTCATGGATGTTGCAGCCCAGCACCGCGATGCCCGGCTGGTCAAAGACCACGGGGTTGGCCGGGGTGCCGATGTAGAGCTTGAGCTCGAACTTCTTGATCACGGAAAAGGAATAGACGTGATGCCGCACAGTGTCGCGGTTGGGGAAAGTCACCGAAGTCCCGACCGGCACCACGATCACCGTGGGCACAAACTGTTTGCCAGCCTGCCCCATCTCGGCTTTCTCCAGCGGCCGCACCTGGCGGCGGGCCTGGGCCGATTCGAGGAACACCACCGCACCGGCCAGCGGCCGCTCGTTGCCGTCGCGCACCTCGACTGTCAGCGGCGCCGCCTCCAGTGAGGCGCCCATCAACAGGAGCAGGAGCAGGCCGGGGCAACGCATGGCTCAGGGCTCGATGGCCAGGCCCAGCAGGCGTTCACCGTTGCCGACGCGGCCGATCTCCGAGGCACGCCCGCTGGCCAGATCGATCTGGTACAGGCGGGTCTGCGTCTGCCCCACAGGACGTGCCGCCAGCAGGGCCGTGTTGGCCACGTCGGAGATGTCGAAGTGCGCCTCGCTCAGTGCGCCGGTGCCCAGCAGGCCCACGGTGCGCAGCTGGCCTGTGTTGGGCGAGACCACAGGCGTCATCCCTTCCGCCGAACCCTGCATCAGCAGGGCGCCAAGCGCACGGTCGACGGCGTAGTTGGTCGTGAGCTTCTCGTCCTTCTTGTTGTAGGTGTAGGCCACGCCCGCGATGTCAGGCGTGCGGCCGGCATGGCGGTCGCCGACCACATAACGCAGCGTCCCGTCGAGCTGCACTCCGGGCTCGTTCGCGTTGCCGTCCACCATCGCATTGGTCTCGGGGTGCAGGCGCAGGTTCTGCGCGCTGCTGCTGACCACACGGATGCGGTCCACCGTGGGATTGAAGTCGAAGCCCACGACCTGACCCTGCACGGGCCAGGGCTGGGGCGCCGCTGCGGCCACCGGCGTGAGCCGGGCCTGGGCCGTGTCCACGGTGTACAGGCGGCCGCTGTCGGCCAGGGCGAACAGCACACCCCGCGCCACGCGGTAGTCGATGCCACGCAGGTTCTCGCCGGGCGCCAGGCCGCTGAGCGGGCGACGCTCCAGCACCGCGTCAGGACGGTCGGATTTGAAACGGATCAGCTCCATGCGCTCGGTCACGGCGTACACCGTTTCCTGCGGCGCGCGGGCCGTGGGTGTGGCGCAGGCCGTGAGCAGCAGGGCCAGGCCCGTGACCAGGAGGGGACGTGTGAGTGGGGACGGTGTCATGGAACATTCCTGTCTGCAGAAAAATCAATGCCGCTCGTCTCTGCTTAGCTACAGACGCGAGCGGCCCTGATGGTCCATCCTAGACCAAGTTGCACCCCGCCGCCAGACAGCGGGGCGCAAGCCCCCTCACTCAGTCCGCCTGTTTGCGCAGAAAAGCCGGAATCTCGAAGTCGTCCATGCCGCCCGAGGAGAGCGCGTCGACCTTGGCCGCAGCCTGGGTGCGATCGCGCGTACGCCAGACGCTGGGCGTGGCCATGGCGTTGTAGTCGGGCTGGGCCCCGGCACCCAGGGTCGCTGTGACCTGCACGCCCGGCAGCGCACCGGCAGCGACGGCGTTGTTCAGCGTGGGCACCTGGAAGGGCACGTTGTCGGTCCCGGTGCGCAGCACCTGCAGGGGCGGAGCCGTGCGGCGCACGTTCTGGCGCGACAGGCCGGTGGCCACCACCGTGATACGGATGTTGTCGGCCAGACTGTCGTCATAGGCTGTGCCGTAGATCACATGGGCATCCGGCGAGGAGTAGGCGCGGATCGTCTCCATGGCCAGGCGGGACTCCTTCAGCTTGAGCGAGCCCTTGGCGGCGGAGATCAGCACCAGCACGCCCTTGGCGCCCGAGAGGTCGATGCCTTCGAGCAGGGGGCAGGCCACGGCCTGCTCGGCGGCGATACGCGCGCGGTCCGGACCGCTGGCCACGGCCGTGCCCATCATGGCCTTGCCGGGTTCACCCATCACGGTGCGCACGTCCTCGAAGTCGACGTTGATCTCGCCAGGCACGTTGATGATCTCGGCAATGCCGCCGACGGCGTTCTTGAGCACGTCGTTGGCATGCGAGAAGGCCTCCTCCTGGCTCACATCGTCACCCAGGACTTCCAGCAGCTTTTCGTTCAGCACCACGATCAGCGAGTCGACATTGGCCTCCAGCTCGTTGAGGCCGGCGTCGGCGTTGCTCATGCGGCGTCCGCCTTCGAAGTCGAAAGGCTTGGTCACCACCCCCACGGTCAGGATGCCCATCTCCTTGGCCACACGGGCGATCACGGGGGCCGCGCCGGTGCCGGTGCCGCCACCCATGCCGGCGGTGATGAAGAGCATGTGCGCGCCGGCGATGGCGGCCTGGATGTCCTCCACCGCGGCCTCGGCGGCCTCACGGCCCTTTTCGGGCTTGCTGCCCGCGCCCAGGCCGCTGGCCCCGAGCTGGATCACCTTGTGCGAGCTGCTGCGGCTCAGGGCCTGCGCATCCGTGTTGGCGCAGATGAACTCCACCCCCTGCACCTCGCGCTCGATCATGTGCGCCACGGCGTTGCCGCCGCCGCCGCCCACACCGATCACCTTGATCTGGGTGCCCAGGTTAAAAGCCGCGTTCTCAAACATTTCGATGCCGTCCATGGTGTTACTCCTTAAATTTGTCTTGACTTGATCTGTCGCTCTACTCGAATCCTTGCCGCGGCCTCAACTGGGCGGCCCGGTGCACCGCCGTCGCTGATGGGGACTGCCTCTTGCCAACCAGAGTCTGTGTTGCATGATCAGAAATTCCCGATGAACCAGTCCTTGACGCGCCCCGCTGCTGTCTTCATGGACCCGTGTTTGGCCGCCACCTTGTAGCCGCGCAGACGCGCCAGCCGCGCTTCTTCGAGCAGACCCATGACGGTGGCCGCCCGCGTCTGGCCCACCATCTCGGACAGACCGCCGCTGTACTTGGGCAGGCCGCGGCGCACGGGCTTGAGGAAGATGTCCTCACCCAGTTCGATCATCCCGGGCATGATGGAACTGCCACCCGTGAGCACGATGCCCGAGGACAGCACCTCCTCGCAGCCCGAGTCGCGCAGCACCTGCTGCACCAGTGAAAAGATTTCCTCGATGCGCGGCTCGATCACACCGGCCAGGGCCTGGCGGCTCAGCATGCGCGGGCCGCGGTCGCCCAGACCCGGCACCTCAACCTGAATGTCCGGGTCGGCCAGCAACTGCTTGGCGTAACCGCTCTCGACCTTGATGTCTTCCGCGTCCTTGGTGGGCGTGCGCAGGGCCATGGCGATGTCGCTGGTGATCAGGTCGCCCGCGATCGGAATGACCGAGGTGTAGCGGATGGCCCCGCCCGTGAACACCGCCACGTCGGTGGTGCCGGCGCCGATGTCCACACAGGCCACGCCCAGCTCCTTCTCGTCATCGGTCAGCACGGAGAGGCTCGACGCCAGCGGATTGAGCATGAGCTGCTCCACCTCCAGGCCGCAGCGGCGTACGCACTTGATGATGTTCTCGGCCGCGCTCTGCGCGCCGGTCACGATGTGCACCTTGGCCTCCAGGCGGATGCCGCTCATGCCGATGGGCTCGCGCACGTCCTGACCATCGATGATGAATTCCTGCGGCTCCACCAGCAGCAGGCGCTGGTCGGAGGAGATGTTGATGGCCTTGGCCGTCTCCACCACCCGCGCCACGTCGGCGGCGTTGACCTCGCGGTCCTTCACCGCCACCATGCCGCTGGAGTTGATGCCACGGATGTGGCTGCCCGTGATGCCGGTGTAGACGCGCGTGATCTTGCAGTCGGCCATCAGCTCGGCCTCCCGCAGGGCCTGCTGGATGCTGTGCACCGTGGCGTCGATGTTCACCACCACACCACGTTTGAGCCCGTTGCTGGGCGCCACGCCCAGGCCGACGAGCTTGAGCTCCCCGCCGGGCAGGACTTCGGCCACCACCGCCATCACCTTGGCGGTGCCGATGTCGAGTCCGACGACCAGATCCTTGTACTCTTTTGCCATGTCGAGGGTCCTGCTTTTTGTCTAATTCTTCCTGTCCACCGCCACCGTGCTCACCCCGCGCAGGCGCAGGGCATAACCCTGGGCATAACGCAGGTCCGCGCCTTCCAGCGCGTCGAGCTTGCGGCCGTGGTGCGCCGCCACCTGGGCCACCGTGCCCAGAAAAGCCCGCACCCGTGTGCTCACGTCCCCCACGTCACCGCTGCCCAGTTCAAGGCGCGCCCCGCTGGCAAGCGTTGCCTGCCAGTTGCCGCGCCCGCTCAGGGCCAGGCGCTCGATGGGCAGGTCCAGCGCCTCAAACAACGGCTGTAGCGCCCGGTGCATGGTCAGTACCTCGGCCGACTGCT
>CAUPRZ010000184.1:0-5410 GCA_963513855.1 uncultured Hylemonella sp. | reverse complement strand
CCCCAGGCCGGCAGCCCCGCCCAGGCTAGCACGGAGCGTGCGCGCCGCCTGGCCAGCCTCTTCCACGGCCCCGAACTGATCCTGCTCTACGCCCCGGCGCACGAGCTCGCGCGTTGCTTCCAGGGCAGCAGCCTGTCCCCCCTGCTCAGCCTCTCGGCGCAGGAGGCCGCCATGCTCAGCAGCTACCATGCGCTCAAGCAGTTGTTGAACCTGGGCAAACTTAGGCCTACCATCGTCTCCGTGATGGACAACGCCAACCTCGCCACCCGCGTCTCGGGCCACAGCCTCAGCAGGAACCTGCAGGAATGTGCCCGGGACTTCCTCGCCTGCGAGGTGCCAGCCCTGACCGTCTGCCCCACCCAGCATGAAGAAATGCAGCATCTGGCGCTGCGCACCCTGGAACACGCGCTGCAGGCGCCGCACTGGACGCCTCCGCAAACTGCGGTCGCCCGGCACAGCCCGCGCAGTGCGAGGAGCTACTGATGTACACCGCCAAAGGCCAGCTCGACCGCGACGCCCTGATCCGGCAGTACTCGCCGCTCGTGCGCCGCCTGGCCCACCACATGATGGCCAAGCTGCCGCCCAGCATCCAGGTGGACGACCTGATTCAGGTCGGCCTGATCGGCCTGTCCGAGGCGCTGACGCGTTTTGAAGCCACCCAGGGCGTGCAATTCGAGACCTTCGCCACCCAGCGCATCCGCGGCGCCATGATCGACGAGCTGCGCGAAAACGACTGGATGAGCCGCGGCTCACGCAAGAGCCAGAAAGAGATCGAGGGCGCGCTCACCCGGCTGGAACACAAGCTCGGTCGCTCCCCCAGCGAATCCGAGATCGCCGCCGAACTGGGCCTGGAGCTGGCCGAATACCAGGCCCTGCTCTACAAGGTCAAGGGCACGCAGCTGGTCTACCTGGAAGACATCGGTGGCAACAGCGAAGGCGAAGACGGTTTCCTCGACCGCCACATGGTCGACAACGAAGCCGACCCCATGCAGCTGCTGCGCAACCAGCGCCTGCGCACTTCCCTCGTAGACGCCATCAAGCACCTGCCCGAACGCGAGCAGTACATAATGAGCATGTACTACGAACAGGACATGAACTTGAAAGAAATTGCCGCCGTGCTGGGCGTCACCGAATCACGGGTGTGTCAGTTGCACAGTCAGTCGATTGCGCGGCTCAGGGCGAAGATGCGTTCGCATTGAAACCTCTCTCACCATGAAAAAGGGCTGCAGTGTGTAGCCCTTTTGGTTTGTGGATTCCATGCCTGCGCAGGACTGCTCAGACCCCACCTCAGATGCCGGATATACAAAGCAAGTGCTTTATCCCAATGTTGCCAATCGATCAGTCCCCATCAATAGGAACCAACTCCTACAAGCGTTGGGGCCTGCGCTCATCGCGCGGCCCGTATTCTTATGAGCACGTCGACCACCAACGTAGGCCCCTGCTCGTCAACTGTTACGCCAAAGTTTTCGAGAATACGGCTCCGGATCTCTTCCACTTCTTCTTCATCGCCAAAATCTTCAATCGAAGTCATGTCGGATATGAAAACCGGATTCTCTGGTCCGAAGCCCAGCGCTTTGACAATGAACTCACTCAGAAGATCCGGGTCTTGAGAGACTCGCTCAGCGCTCGCGAATGTAATAGGAACCCTTGACCCAGGTCGCGGCATCACTTCTCCGTTGGCTCGCCGATATGCAACCATCCCTTGCAAGTTTTGCTTCAACGCAGCCCGTGCGGCCACGGCCGTTGGTCCCAAGCCGCATAACCCGGGCCAATTCAGGACACGTGCACACCATTCCGAGTCCACGGGGACACCGGACTGTTGGCGTACCTCGATCGGATAGTGTTCAGGCAAGCGATCACGACGCAAGAATGACAACATCCAATAAACGGCAATCTTGAACTGCCGGCGAAGTGTGTCCATGAGGTTTGAACTCACTTCCCCGCCACCGCCAACACCGCCTTAGGATTGGTGCTGGCAATGGCCAGCAAAGTCCGCGCCGCACCGCTCGGCTGCTTGCGCCCTTGCTCCCAGCCCTGCAGCGTGCGCACGGACACGCCCATGAGCACTGCGAATTGGGACTGGGACAGGCCGGTTTTTTTGCGCGCATCGATGACGGGCGATGACACAACCTCGGTCTTGCCGGCCTTCATCTCGCGCACAGCCTGCAGCAGGTCGGCGGCGAGGTCGCGACCTGCTTCGTAGCGGGTCAGTTCAGCATCACTGAGGGGTTTAGTCTTCGAGGGCACGACGAATCTCCTTCAATTTGGCTCCTGTGAGGTTGTCGGTCTTGGACTTGGCATAGAGCGTCAGCAGAACCAGCTCCCCTTCCGCGGTGCGCGTGTAGTAGATCACCCGCACACCACCCGACTTGCCCGTCCCGGCGCGTGACCAGCGAACCTTGCGGATGCCGCCGGACTCAGGGACCACGTCGCCGGCAGCGGGATGTTCTGCAATGTAGGCCGCAAAGGCACCGCGCTCTTCTTCGGTCCAGTAGAGCGGCCATTGCCGCTGAAACAGCAGCGTCTCGACGACCGTGAGCATGAGGCAACTATACCCCCAAGGCGTATAGTCGTCCAGTCTTTCATCCGCACGGACGCAAAAAAGGCTGCCCACGGCAGCCTTACGCTTGAGTCAGAAAAGACCCCGTCGTCTCAGGAAGCAAAACCCCGGTAGGCAGACGCGCGCCCCGCCGGTGCATAGGTCTCTTTCTGTGTGGACGGCACCAAGGCGTTGAGGCCGCGTTCGATCACGGCGCTGCGGCGCAGCAGGTTTTCACGCTGAATGCCCAGATTGGTGGCCAGTCTCTTGAGACGGGCGCGCAGCTGCGGGCCAGCCTGGGCTGCGCCGTCGAGGCGGCCCATCAAGGCCGAGAATTCCACCGCGGTATCCCGCAGGGCCTGGCTGGCGGCCTCCAGATCCACCGGCTCGCCGCTGGCCACCGCGGCCGCCACCGCCTGGCACTGCAGTTCGATCAGGGCGAGCGGTTTTTCAAGTTCGGCGGGCAGCATGGCGGGAGGGCTCCGTTAAAAAGGTATCAGTGGCGGGGGAGCAGCATGTCCTGGGCGTTGGACAGCAGCTTGTCGGCAATGGCTTCGGCATCGACGACATAGCTGCCGTCTGCGATGGCCTGGCGCACGGCGTTGACCTTGTCGGTGTCGATGTCGGCTTCAGTGCGGTTGGCCTGTTCCAGGGTGCGCACTGCGGTCGAGACGGTCACGGCCACGCCGGAGGAGCTGGCAGCGCTGGCGGCCGTGGCCGCGGCTTCCTTCTTTGCAGGTGCAGCAGCGCCCGCCCCGGCCTGCTGCTGGGGCGTCACTTTGGGCATGTCCGCCGGTTGACCTACTTTCATATCGTTCTCCAAAACTGCCGGGGGCCGGTGGCCCGCCTGGCGGGGATGCATTCAGCCCCGTACGTAGGCTATCGGCAGCATCATGACCGACTTGAGGCTTTTCTTTCCCCGTCTTCTCTGCGTTTTGTGGTGTCCTGGCCTCAGATCTCGACCCGGACGGTCCGGGCGTCCAACACCGTCCCCGTCAGCACGCGCCCACTTTCCATCTTGAACCGTACGGTCTGGCCTACCACCCCGGCCGACAGGGCCTGGGCCTGGGCCGCGATCTGGAAGCCACCGCCCTGCACCAGCACCCGCAACTGGGCACCGGCCTGAAAAACCTGGGCCGCACGCACGAGGTTTTCGCGCAGGGTCATACCGACGCTCAGGGCCCGGGCGGCCACCAGGCCGGCCCAGGCGTCGCGGCCGGCCAGCACAGGGCTGGGCTCGGCGGCCCAGTCCACTTCAGCGGGCATCAGGTCGCCCGCCTCCAGCGTGCTGCCCGGGGCCACGTCGCGGCGCAGCACCCAGGCGCTGCCCAGGGCCTGCACGGTGACGGGCATCGTGACGTTCCAGCGGGTGGCGCCTTCCAGGCAGCGCAGGCCCACCCGGCTGTTGCCCCAGAGGCGGTTGCCAGGTGGCAGATAGACCTCGACCCGGGCGCAGGGCGCCAGGCGCAGGCGGCTGTCCAGCGCACCCAGCGTGGCTTTCAGGCGTAAAGGGTGTTCGGCACGGGCGGCCTGCACGGGCAGGGTCTGGTCCAGCCACTGGCGGGCCAGGGCGGGCAGATCGGCTTCGCTGCGCACGGCCTGGGCCTGGGCAGGCCACTGGATGAATAAGCAGGCGAGCAGGACGAGCCAGGCCGCGCCGCCGGTGCGGACCGAAGCGAAAAAGCGCGTCGTTTCCATGCCTGTACCTCCTGCCCGAGCGTTGTGGAAGGGTGTTACAAAAAACCGCTCAGGAACTCCACCCAATGAGCCGACTATACGAACAGGCCCAGAGTGCAAAGGGGGTAAATGCGCGCCTTTTCCCCCTCATTTCAGGCGCTCGGAAATTCAAGTTTTCACCACAATTTCCGGACGGGGTCTTCCCAGGCGCGTCCTACCGGCGCCACCCCATCACAAACCGAGGTGTGACATGTTCGACAAACTGACCGGCGCTCTGGACTTCCACGGGAAGGCCCTGGTGCTGCGCGCCGAACGCCAGCGCACCATCGCCAGCAATATTGCCAACGCAGACACGCCAGGTTATGTGGCCCGCGATCTGAACTTCAAGGACGCCATGAGTGCCGCCCTCTCCGGCAAGGAACTGCCCGGCAGCGCCCAGCCCGTCGCCGCCCCGCATCCGGCCCACCTGCCGCTGGCCCCGCGTGAAGGCACGCTGGGCAACAACCTCGGTTACGGCGTGCAGACCCAGCCGGCCCTGGACAACAACAGCGTGGACCTGGACCGCGAACGCGGCAACTTCGTCGACAACGCGGTGCGCTACGAATCGACCCTGCGTTTTATTAACGGCAGTTCGCGCACCATCTTGAGTGCGATCTCGGGCCAGTGAAGCTCTGAACCAGGAAGACCATCATGTCCATGTTCTCCATCTTCAATGTCTCCGGCAGCGCGATCAGCGCGCAGTCGCAGCGCCTCAACGTGGTGGCCTCCAACCTGGCCAACGCCGATGCCGTGGCCGGCCCCGATGGCCAGACCTACAAGGCCCGCCAGGTGGTCTTCGAGACCGTGCCCATGGATTCGCAGGCCGCCTCGGGTGTGAAGATCAGCCGCATTCAGGAAGACCAGACGCCGGCACGCCGCGTCTACGAACCCACCCACCCCTCGGCTGACGGCGAGGGTTATGTGAGCCACTCCAACGTGAACGCGGTGGAGGAGATGGTCAACATGATTTCCGCCTCGCGCTCCTACCAGAACAACGTCGAAGTCATGAACACCGCCAAGACCCTGCTGCTCAAGACGCTGCAGCTGGGCCAGTGATACGGAGCACGCGATGACCACCGCCGTCAACAACTACACCTACACCCCCACGACCGCCAACGCCAGTGCGACAACGGCCGCGGAGATGCAGGACCGCTT
>CAUPRZ010000183.1:0-5431 GCA_963513855.1 uncultured Hylemonella sp. | reverse complement strand
TGGGTCAGCGGCCCGCTGGGCGACGCGCGGCTCGCGCTCGAAGCGCTGCAGGGAAAACGCAGCTTGCCCGCCGAAATGCTGCAGGCGGCCCGCCAGCGCCTGGAGCGACCCACACCACGTGTGGCGCTGGGACTGGCCTTGCGCGGCATCGCCACCGCCGCCATGGACCTGAGTGACGGCCTGGCCGGCGACCTGGGCCATCTGCTGCAGGCCTCGGGCTGCGGCGCCCAACTCGACGCCGCCCTGCTGAGCCCCTTGCTGGCGGCACGCGATACCTCACTGGACGAGGCGACGCGCCTGGGTCTGGTGCTGGGGGGTGGAGATGATTACGAACTGCTGTTCAGCGCGCCTGTGGCACAAGAGGACGCCGTACAGGCGGCAGGACGTGCGGCGGGTGTCACGCTGACCCGCATCGGCCGGCTCGAAGCCGGGCCCGGCCTGCGGGTGGTGGACGCGTTGGGCCGCCCACTCGACGGCCGCTACACGTCCTACGATCACTTCGCCTGAGCGGGTCCGCCGCGCAGTTGCGCGTGCCGACCCAGGCTGTGGCCCAGGCGCCGGGCGCTGCGCTGCGCCGTGGCCAGACCAGCCGACCAGACGCTGTCGGCACCGCGCCAGAAATCGGCCCAGGCCTCACGCCGCAAGGCATGGGCCTGCTGCAGGGCCTGCTCGTGCAGGGTGTTCCACTCGGCTGCGCTGTACAGCTGATGCATGGTGTGCGGGGTAGGGGTGCTCATGCTCTGCTCCTTGCTGCCGGAATGAAAGTCGGCATGGCTTGCACTGTATTGGTGTAAGCAAGTCTCGGAAACGGCAAAAAATCGAAGACGGTTTTGCAAAATCCGCAAAACCCGAGATACTCAGCGCCATGCAACTGCACATGGACGACGTCGCCCTGTTCGCCCGCATCACCGAGCTGGGCACCCTCTCGGCCGTGGCGCGCGAACGCAATGTGCCGGTCAGCCAGGTCACGCGGGCCCTGGCCCGGCTCGAAGCCGACTGCGGCGTGCGCCTGCTGCACCGCACCACCCACGGCCTGAGCCTGACCGACGAGGGCGACACCTTTCTGGCCCATGCACGCCGCCTGCTCGACACCCGGGATGAACTGGCCAGCGAACTCAGCGGCAAGCTGGCCGGCCCCAGCGGCTGGGTACGTATCAGCGCCAGCCCCCTGGTGGCCCAGGTCGTGATCGCGCCGGGCCTGGCCGGCCTGTACCAACGCTACCCACAGCTGCAACTGGACATCAATGCCGACGACCGCCTGGCCGACATGGCACGCGACGGCATCGACATCGCCATCCGCTCCGGCTCGCCCAACAGCGAGACCCTGGTGGCGCGCGAGATCGGCCACTCCGGGCGCTCGCTCTATGCGGCGCCCGCCTATCTGGCGGCCCACGGCATGCCGCAACATGTGGACGAGCTGGCGCAGCACCGCCTGATCGGCAACAGCGCCAGCCCCCTGCTCAACCGCTGGCCCCTGGCTTCCGGCGGCAAGGGCCAGGAACTGCTGGTACAGGGCCATACGCGCACCGACAACTCCTCCGTCATCGTGGCCCTGACCCTGCAGGGCGCAGGCATTGCCCGCCTCATGGACCTGCTGGCCCGGCCCATGGTGGAACGCGGTGAACTGGTGCCCGTGCTGCAGGGCCACTTCAGCGCCATGCCCGTGCCCATCTACGCCGTCATGCTGCAGGAGCGCCACCGCCTGCCCAAGATCCGCGCCTGTATCGACTACTGGGCCGAATGGCTGCAGGCACTGGAAGCCGGCACGCCCCCATAATCCGCGCATGAACGCCGTCCCTGCCACCCGCCCCACGGGCCGCTTCCTGCTGGCGCACCCTGCTCACATGCTGGCGCTGGGTTTCGGCTCGGGGCTCAGCCCCAAGGCCGCGGGCACGGTGGGCACACTCTGGGCCTGGGCCGCCTTCCTCGTGCTGCAACCCTGGATGACCGAGGCGCGCTGGGGCCTGCTGCTGCTGGTCGGCCTGCCGCTCGCCTGGTGGGCCAGCAGCATGACGGCCCGCCATCTGCAGGCCGGCGACCCGGGCTGCATCGTGGTCGACGAAATCCTCGCCTTCTGGCTGGTGCTGTGGCTGATCACCCCCGCGGGCTGGGTCGAACAATTGCTGGCCTTTGCCCTCTTCCGCTACTTCGACGCCGCCAAACCCGGGCCCGTGGGCTGGGCCGACCGGCTCTTCCACGACATGGACCCGAGCCGCACACGCCACGGCTGGGCCAAGGCGGGCTGGGGCATCGTCCTGGATGATCTGGTGGCCGCCTTCTGCACGCTCTTCCTGCTCGCCATCTGGCGCAGCTTCACATGAGCACGCCGAGCCCGTCCCTGGTCGAGCAGCTTGCACAGCAGCTGCAGCAGCGCCAGTGGATGCTGGCCACGGCCGAGAGCTGCACAGGCGGCCTGATCGCCGGGGCCTGCACGGACCTCAGTGGGTCGAGCAACTGGTTCGAACGCGGTGTCGTGAGTTACTCCAACACGGCCAAGGTCGAGCTGCTGGGCGTGGACATGGGCCTCATCAAGAAACACGGTGCCGTGAGCGAGGAAGTGGCAAGGGCCATGGTCGCCGGCGCCGTGGCACGCTCGCGCGCGCAGGTCGCCGTGGCCGTGACCGGCGTCGCCGGCCCCACCGGGGGCACACCCGACAAGCCCGTGGGTCTGGTCTGGTTCGGCTTTGCGCTGCCGGATCGTGTGCTGACCGAAAAGATGAACTTCCCCGGCGATCGCGCCGCTGTACGTGCGGCCACGGTACAACACGCGCTGCGCCGCCTGGTGGAGCTCACCGCATGAGCTGGTTCAGCGGCTTCGCGTCCCGCCGCTTCGAGGTCAATGGTGTGTCGATCCATGCGCGCGTGCCCACCATCCCGCGCGGCGACAAACCCGCGCTGCTGCTGGTCCACGGCTTCCCGCAGACCCATGCACTCTGGCACCGTGTAGCGCAGCAGTTGCAAGACGATTACTGGATCGTGCTGCCTGACCTGCACGGCTACGGCGACTCGGCCCAGCCCGCCGGCCTGCCCGACCACGCCAACTACAGCAAGCGCAGCATGGCGCAGGACCTGGTGGATGTGATGGACCAGCTGGCCTGCCCGCAGTTTTTCCTGGCCGGCCACGACCGTGGCGGCCGCGTATCAGCGCGCCTGGCGCTCGACCATGCAGAGAAGGTCCAGAAGCTCTGTGTGATCGACATCGCGCCCACGCTGGACATGTACAACGCAACGAACATGGACTTCGCGCGCGCCTACTACCACTGGTTCCACCTGATCCAGCCCTGGCCCCTGCCGGAACGCATGATCGGCGCCGACGCCAAGAGCTATCTGCACACCAAGCTCGGCGGCTGGGGATCACAGGGCCTGGCCTATATCGAAGCGCAGGCCCTGGCCGAATACGAACGCTGCTTCTGCCGCCCCGAAGCCATCCATGGCGCCTGCGAGGATTACCGCGCCAGCGCCGGCATCGACCTGGAACACGACCGGAGCAGCCGCGTGCAGGGCCAGAAGATCGCCTGCGACACGCTGGTGATCTGGGGTGAACGGGGTGTGGTGAACAGGCTGTTCAAACCCCTGGAGCTCTGGCAGGCCCAGTGCAGCGCCACCGTCAGCGGCCAGCTGCTGCCGGCCGGGCACTTCATTCCCGAGGAACTGCCGGCCGAGACGGCGGCCGCGTTGAAAGCGTTTTTCCGCTAAGGCCGCGACTCAGGTCGCGCCGTGGCACTTCTTGTACTTCTTGCCACTGCCGCAGTAACAGAGATCGTTACGACCAGGCTCCGCAGCCTTGCGCACCGTCTCCACCCGTGGGCCCATGCTCTTCCAGAGCTCACGCAGGTCGTAGACAGCCCAGATCGCGTCACCGAAGGTGTTGAGCCGCTCCACGCTGACCGAGGCCGGCGTGTCGTCGCCGAAGGGCGCAATCTCGGGCTCGCCCGTGTCGTCCTCCGTCATGGCCACCAGGGCCTGCAAGGAGACATCCAGCCACTCGGCGGCTTCCTTGTCGCGCGGGGCGGCCCATTCCTCGGGCCAGTTCTCCACCACAAACATGAAACCCAGGGCCCAGACCTGGGCGAAGGAGGGCAGGGCCTCGTCGCCAAAGGCTGCGCGCTCGGCCGGTGGCAGGGCCAGCATGGCACCGCGCACGTCCATCACCTCGGGCTGGTAGGCCGCATCGTCTTCCAGGTTCTCGACCTCGGCATCCAGGGCCCAGACCACTTCCTGCCAGCGGCGTGCCCACAGGGCCAGGAAACGTTCACGTTGCGCTGCATCGGCAAAAGGCGCGAGCTCGCCCTCGCTAGTGCCCAGCAACATGGGCAGGTACTCCTCCTGCGGAATGGGTCGGCGACAGCAGACCAGGGCCGCCAGGAAACCCTCGCAGAATTCCCACTGGGGGATTTCCTCGTCGCGCGTGCGCAGATCGTCCAGCAGGGTTTCGAGTTCGTCGTAGTCTTCGGGCTGCAGCAGGGCAGCAGGGGCGGGGGTGTTCATGGCGGGACGGTCCAGGGTGCAGGTGCGGGATTGTAGGAGCTGTTCAGGACGGGGCAGGACTGGTAAGGTCCGGGCACCCGGAGGCTCCATGCTGCATGCCATCAACAAGCTCTTCCCCGTGCGTTATCTGGTCTTGATCGCCTGCGCGCTGGGCACGCTGGGCGGCCTGTGGGCGGCGCTGACCGGCCGCGGCGGCGGCTGGCTGCCCCTGCCACTGGCTTTGACCCTGCTGGGCCTGTACGACCTGCTGCAGACGCGCCGCTCCATCCTGCGCAACTACCCGGTCATCGGCCATCTGCGTTTCATGCTCGAGTTCATCCGCCCCGAGGTCCGCCAGTACTTCCTGGAAAGCGACACCGAGGCCACGCCCTTCTCGCGTGCCCAGCGCTCCCTGGTCTACCAGCGCGCCAAGGGCGAACCCGACAAACGCCCCTTCGGCACCCAGCTGGATGTGCACGCCCAGGGTTATGAGTGGATCAACCACTCGGTCGCCCCCACCCGCATCGCCAGCCACGACTTCCGCGTCACCCTCGGCGCCGGCACCGCCCAGCCTTACCAGGCCAGCATCTTCAACATCTCGGCCATGAGCTTCGGTGCGCTCAGCGCCCGGGCCATCCTCGCGCTCAATGCCGGCGCACAACGCGGCGGCTTCGCCCACGACACCGGCGAGGGCTCGATCTCCACCCATCACCGCGTGCACGGCGGTGACCTGATCTGGGAAATCGGTTCGGGTTACTTCGGCTGCCGCAACAACGACGGCAGCTTCAACGCCGACAAGTTCGCGGCCAACGCACGCGAGCCGCAGGTCAAGCTGATCGAGATCAAGCTCAGCCAGGGGGCCAAACCCGGCCACGGCGGCGTGTTGCCAGGCCCCAAGGTCACACCCGAAATCGCCGCAGCACGCGGGGTGCCGGTCGGGGTCGACTGCATTTCGCCGTCCGCC
>CAUPRZ010000182.1:0-5459 GCA_963513855.1 uncultured Hylemonella sp. | reverse complement strand
GCCAGACCGGATTCGGCGTGGATGACTTCGATGCCGGCCCATCGGTTGAAGGCGGCCTGCTGGTTGATGGCGCGCAGTTGCGCCAGGGTGGCTAAGGTGGTCATGGCGGCTCCCGTGGTTGAAGCCACCAATCTAATGAGGGCCGGCGCCAGCCTCAGTCTCGGCTGTGACTGGCTGTCGCCGAGGTTTATTTGCCAGCGTCTGTCTTGGTGCCGGTCGCGGCCGCCTCGGCGGTGACACGCGCCTGCCGTGCGCGTGCAATCGGCGCCAGCGCCGCGCCACTCGCTTCGCCCAGCAGATAACGCACATCGGCCGTGGCCCAGGGGCCGCTGATCTGCAGCGGCACCGTGATGCCCGCCAGTTCGGCCAGCTCACCGCCCGCAGCGCGCCGCAGGCCGGGCTGCACCTGGCTGCTGATCTGGGCTTCGATTTCACCGCTCTCCAGCGTGTAGAGCGCTTCGCCCTTGCAGTTGAGTGTGGGCGTCTTGAGCAGCAGGTCGTTGCTGCGGGCCTGGCCGTCGGCGATCTGCCAACTGGCCTTGAGTTCCTTGTAGGCCATCTCTTCGGTGAGGCGCACCCGGTCCTGCTGCACGGCGCCTTCCAGCCCCAGCTGTTCGCGTGCGGCCAGCAGGGCCTCGGGCAGGTCGATGCCGGCCAGGGTGCCGCCCGTGAGGGCCAGGCTGGCCGAGCCCGTGAGTGACTGGCGCAGCGCGGTGAGGTCGGCCCCCTGCGCCTGCAGCTCCAGCGTGAGTTGTCCCTTGCCGCTCAGGCGCCCTTCGGCGCCGGGCAGCAGGGCCAGCAGCGGGTCGAACTGCAGGCCGCTGAATTTCTGCCGGGTGGCCAGGTGCACGGCGCTGGCGGGGCCGTTGACGTCGGCGATGGCCCCAAGGCTCAACTCGCCCTGCAGGCTGCCGCCATACAGCTGCGCCTCGACGGGGTCGACGTTCAGCGTGCCGGCCGCAACACGCAGCCCGGCGCTGACCTTGCTGGCCAGCAGGCGGGCCGCGCGCAGCTCGTCGGCGCGCAGGCGGCCGCGCAGGTTCAGGCCCTGCAGCACACGCCAGTCCTGCACCTGTGTGCTCTCCTGCAGACGGGTGGGCCAGCCGCTGACGAGGTAACGGTCCAGGTCCAGACGGGTGGTGTGCAGATCGAAGGTCCAGGCCGGGGCCTTGAAGTCCTGCAGCTGCAGTTCGCCGCTGAAGTCGCTGTCGTCTATCTTCGTTTTGAAATCGAGCCGCACGTCCTGTTTGCCCCAGTCGGCCCGCAGCTGGCCGCTGGTTGTCGCCGTCAGCTTGCCGGCCAGCAGGGCGTGGCTGGCGGTCCAGCTGCCCTGCAGGGTGGGCAGTTGCAGCTGGCGGGTGCCCAGGTCCAGCGTGAAGGGGCCGCTGACTTGCCCTTGCAGAGCGCTGCTGCCCTGCCGCAGGTCCAGCGCGATCTGCAGGTTCTCGGCGCGCAGGATCTGCTCGCTGGTCTGGAAGGCCGGCATGTCCAGCACGGCTTGCAGCTGGCCGCCTTCCTGCGGCAAGCGCGTGTCCAGCCGCAGTGCGCTGCCGCGCCACTGGCCGACTTCAAAGCGCAGGGCGTTGGCTGTGAGGCGGGTTTCCAGATCGGGCCGCCCACCGAGGCCGCGCACGCTGGCCAACAGCTTGTCCAGCCCCAGCTGCCGCTGTGCGGGCCGGGCCGACAGCGAGCCGCGAATTTCGAGGTCCAGGTTGGGCTGGCCGGCCAGCAGGCCCTGGGCCCGGCCTTCGAAGTCCTTGAGGTGGTAGAGCTGCGTGGCGTGTTCGTAGAGCAGGTCGCCGTGGAGGCGCACGCGGGCGTCGAGCTGTGCCTCGCTGGAGACAAGATGGAAGCGTGCATCGATGCGGCCAGCCGTGGCGTCGGCCAGGCGGCCGGTTTCCAGTTCCAGGTCTTGAAGGCCCAGGTTCAGGCCCGAGGCCTCGTCGCGGTAGTTCACGTGGGCGCGCAGCAGGCGCACCTTGTCCACCGCAAACTTCACGTCCACCAGTTGTTCGGCCGAGACCAGCAGGTCGTCAAAGTTGCTGCTGCCGTCGGCGTGGCGCACCACGTCGGCGTGCAGGCCGTCGAGCACCACACGCTCGACCTGCAGGCGCTTCAGAAACAGCGGCCACCAGGCAATGTAGAGGCGCGCGTTGTCCACGGCGGCGAACTTGCGTGTGCTGTTGCGCTGGCTCAAGCTCATCTTGCCGGTGTCCAGGCCCAGCTGGGGGAAGAAGTTGAGCTGCAGATCGCCTTCAAGCACGAGGTCGCGCTGCTTGTTCGCCTTCACGTAATCGACGATCTGGCCCTTGAAGTCATTGGCGTCGAGCAGGTAGATGGTGAGTCCGATGAGGCCACCGATCAGCGCCAGCACCAGCAGCAGGCTGCCCAGGGCATGGCGCCAGTACTCCTTGGCATAGCCCTCGGCAAAGGGCGGCCGGAAGGGCAGCACATACGCCAGGGTCAGGCCCACCACGCCGTACCAGCCCAGCAGGACCTGCTTGAGCGTGCTCGCAGGCGCCGGCTCGGGCGCGGTTTTTTTGCCAAGTCTGGCCATGGGGGAGCTGGGAACGGGGGCCGGTAGACGGCGGGAGGATCATTCTTGTGGAAGCCCCGGTTACCGTCTGTAAGTTGTAGTAACCGCTGTGCGGGGGATAATCCCGGGCCCACGTCCGCGCAGCCCTGCACCATGTCCCGTATTGTCTTTGATCTCCCCGAAAAGTTCAGCTTCGCCACCGAGCTGCAAGTCTATGTCAGCCATGTGAACCAGGGCGGGCATCTGGACAATGCCCAGTTGCTGAGCCTGGTGTCCGAGGCGCGGCTGCGTTTCTTCAAATCGCTGGGTTATGCCGAGGCCGATGTGGAAGGCGTGTCCACGGTGGTGGGCGACATGGTGGCGCAGTACAAGTCCGAGGCCTTTCATGGCGAGACCCTGCGGGTCGAGATGGTGCCGGCCGATTTCAACAAGTACGGTTTCGACCTGGTTTTCCGCATGACCGAAAAAAGCCAGGGCCGCGAGATCGCGCGCGGCAAGACCGGGGTGGTTTTCATTGATCGGCAGACGCGCAAGGTCACGCCCATCCCCGGCGTCATTGCTGCCCGTCTGGGCCCGGTCTAGCCACGCGCCGGCCAGGCCATCCAGAGGATGGACAGCCCCGACACCAGCATCACCGCTTCCATGAGCTGCAGGAAACGATGCTCGGGCAGGTGCAGCACGAGGCGCTTGGACAGGGTGGACCCTGCGAACACGAAGACACCAATGACCAGGCCCTGGACGATGGCGCGGCTGTCGAGCACGCCGAGGCGCTGGAAGGTCACGCCCTTGGCCAGGAAAACAGCCAGGGAACTGGCGGCCTCGGTGCCGATGTAGGCGCCTTTGAGCAGCCCGTAGGCCAGGAAAAAGGGCGTGTTGATCGCGCCCGTGGAGGCCACGATGCCCGTGAGGTAGCCGACCACCGCGCCCACGAGGGCCATGTGGCCGAGGTGGGGTTTCCAGTCCATACGACGCAGCCAGCGCCGCACCGGGATCATGAGCAGCAGGAAAGTGCCGAGGATGAGTTCGATCACACGCGGGTTGAACTGCACCAGGGTGTTGGCACCCAGCACTACGGCGGGCACGGAGGTGGCCGCGTAGACGCCGCAGAGTTTCCAGTCGATGCTGCGCCACCACAGGCCGACCCGCGCAAGGTTGGCCACGATGGCGACCAGGGCGATCACTGGCACGGCCGTCATGGGGCCGTAGAAATAGACCAGCGGCGGCATCAGCAGGATGGTGGTGCCGAAGCCGATGACCCCGCCCAGTACGCCCGCGCCCAGGCCGACGGCGCAGATGATGAGCATGGGCCAGAACTCGCTCATGACCCTCAGCCGCGCTCCTTGCCATCCACCACAAAACGCCGCACGGTGGGCCCGTCGTCGCCGATGTGGAAGGCGCGGGCGCGGTTGCGCAGCTCGGCGTCGTCCGCGGTCATGCGCGAGATGCGGCGCAGGTGGTCGGTCCAGGATTCGTCGAGGATGTGTTCCACAAAGACGCCGGGGGTGCCCAGGTCGTGGATCAGCTCCCATTTGAGCGCACCGCGGCGCAGGCGGCTGCTGCGGTAGTCCTGCATCAGGGCCCTGAAGGCCTCTTCCTGCGCCGGGTCGATGCGGTATTCGATGGTCACGAGCACATGGCCGGTGGTGGGCGGGTGTTCCAGGACCGGCGGGCTCAATTCGCTGCTGGGGGTGAGGTCTTCTTCATCCCCGCGGTCGGGCATGCCGCGCTGCACGATCTGGTGGGCCAGGAAGAGGGTGACCATGGCCGAGGCGGCGGCGATCAGCAGGCTGGTCTGCACGCTGCTCCAGGTGGCGACCTGGCCCCAGAGCGCGGCGCCGAGCGCACCCGAGCCCATGAGGGCCATCTGGTACATGGACATGCCGCGCGCGCGCACCCAGTTGGGCAGGGCCATCTGGGCCGACACGCTGAGCGAGTTGGCCACCGTGATCCAGGCCACGCCGCCCAGGAACATGGTGGGCACCGCGACATAGACGTTGGGTGCAAAGGCCATGACGGCCATGGACGCGGCCTGCAGCGTGGTGCCGAAGGCCACGCGCTGGTTGAGGTTCATGGCCTGGCGCATGCGCGGCAGGAAAAGCACGGCCAGCACGGCACCCAGGCCCATGGCGGCCAGCAGCAGGGTGAAAGTGCCGGCATCACCACCGGGCAGGCCGCGCGCCAGCAGGGGCAGCAGGGCCAGCACGGCGGTGCAGTGGCTGTAGAACAGGGCGATGCGCAGCAGCACGACACGCAGGCGGGCCGAGTGCCGGACGAACTGCAGGCCCACGCGCATGGCGCTGAAGAAGTTCTCGCGGCCCAGGGGGTTGGGCTGGGCCTCGCGGCGCCAGCGCATGATGACAAAACCCGCGATGACCGAGAGCAGGGCGTTGAGCAGGAAGACGTAGAGCGTGCCGGCACTGGCAATCAAGGCCCCGGCCACCAGCGGCCCGATGATGCGCGAGCCGTTCATGGCCGCGCCGTTGAGCGCCAGGGCCGCCGGCAGCTGGGTGCGCGGCACCAGCTCGGGCACGATGGCGGCGAACACGGGCCAGCGCATGGCCAGGCCAATGCCGTTGGCAAAGGTCAGCGCCAGCAACAGGGGCGGCGACATCCAGCCCGCCAGCAGGGTGGCGCACATCAGCAGGGCCACGCCGGCGACCCAGAACTGGGTCAGGATGAAATAACGCCGGCGGTCCAGGATGTCGGCCATGGCGCCGCTGGGCAGACCCAGCAGGAAGACCGGCAGGGTGGAGGCGGTCTGCACCAGGGCCACCCAGATGGGGGTGGTGGTGAGCGAGGTCATCATCCACGCGGACGCGACGTCGTTCATCCACATGCAGACGTTGGCGGTCAGCCAGGTGCCCCAGAGCATGCGGAAGACCGGCAGGCTCAGCGGGGCCAGGGCGGAGGGGGGGGCGGTGTC
>CAUPRZ010000181.1:0-5468 GCA_963513855.1 uncultured Hylemonella sp. | reverse complement strand
TGCTCCTTGGTAGTGATGGCTTGAACGAGAACACGGGAGATCAGCGCATCCAGGCCACAGGGGCCGTGACGAGCTGCGGGAAAACAATAAAGAGGATGAGGATCAGCAGGTAGGTGTACAGAAAGGGATTGACCCCCTTGATCACCTGGTGCATGGGCAGGCGCCCCACACCGGCCACCACATTGAGCACCGTGCCCACCGGCGGGGTGATCAGGCCGATGGCGCCGTTGAGCACGAACATCAGGCCGAAATACACCGGGTCGATGCCGGCCTTGACCGCGATGGGCAGCATCACGGGCGCGAAGATCAGGATGGTGGGCGTGAGGTCCAGCGCCGTGCCGATCAGGATCAGGGCCAGCATCATGGCGGCCATGAGCAGACGGGGGTTGTTGACCATGGTGCCCAACCAGCCGGTCAGCACATTGGGCAGATCGGCCAGCGTGATCATGTAACTGGCCACCTGGGCGCCTGCGCAGAGGAACATGACGATGGCCGTGGTCTTGGCCGCACGCACCAGCACCGGACCGACGGCCACAACCGTGAGCTCGCGGTGGATGAACAGGGCCACGACCAGCGCGTACATGGCCGCCACCACGGCGGCTTCGGTCGGTGTGAACACCCCCGACTTCATGCCCCCGATGATGATGAGGGGCATGAGCAGGGCCCAGAAGGCTTTGCGCACAGCGCGCAGACGCGTACCCAAGGGCGGACGCTCACCCCCTGGCGGCAGGTCGATGCTGCGCAGCTGCAGCTTCCAGGCCACGATCAGGCCCAGGCCCATCAGGATGCCCGGCACGATGCCCGAAATGAAGAGCGCCGAGATCGAGGTGTTGGTGGTCACACCGTAGATCACAAAGGGCATGGACGGCGGGATGATGGGCGCGATGATGCCGCCCGAGGCGATCAGGCCCGCCGAGGTGTGCATGGGGTAACCCTGCTGCCGCATCATGGGCAGCAGGATGGTGGCCAGGGCCGCCGTGTCGGCCAGGGCCGAGCCGCTCATGCTGGCCATGAGCACGGCCGCACCGATGGCGACAAAACCCAGGCCACCACGGATATGGCCCACCCAGGCCTGGGCCATCTCGATGATGCGCCGGCTGATGCCACCGCTGTTCATCAGCTCACCAGCCAGGATAAAAAAGGGCACGGCCAGCAGGGGAAAGCTGTCGATGCCGGCCACCATGTTCTGGGCCAGCAGCTGCGTGTCCCAAAAATCCAGGGCCCAGGCCATGGCCGCGCCCGTGAGCACCAGCGCGAAGGCCATGTTGAGGCCGATGCCCATGAGCAGCACCAGGCCAGCCACGAACATGAGGAATGCCAAAGCTTCTGAACTCATGGCCTCACTCCGCTTCCATGCCGTGGCCCAGGTCCAGCGGATCCTGACGCACGAGTTCCACCAGGGCCATGACGGCAATGGCGACGGCACTCAACAATGCCGGCAAAGGCAGCAGGGCGGCCGGATACCGCAGCACCACGGAATGGCTGTTCATGCCGACGACCACCTGCTGCCAGGCCCCGATGGCCACCAGCACACAGGCGAGGATCACCAGCACACGGATCAGCACCGTCATCACCTTCATGGCCCGGGGCCGGCTGCGCAGTCGGGCCACCAGGCCGGTGAAGGCCATGTGCTCCCCCAGGGGGTAGGCCAGCGTGGCCCCGATGAACACCATCCACACGAAGAGCAGGCGCGACAGTTCCTCGCTGGCGGCAATGCCGCTACCAAAACCATAGCGCAGTACCACGTTGACAAAAACCGCCAGCGCCATGATGCCCAGGCAGGCCCCCATGAGCGCATGCACCACACGCGAGAGCAGGCTGCCCGCCCGCAAGGCTTGTGTTCTCATGCGCAGACTCCCAGGCGCAGCCAGGCGCTGATCTGGCGCTGCAGCGCGTCCACCGGCAGGGTGGCGTCCAGCGTCAGGGTGAGGGCTTCGTTCACGGGTGACTCCAGGGTGGCGAACTGGTTGTCCACCAGTTCAACCGGGAAAAAATGCGAGGACGCACGCGAGGCCACACGCGCCAGCGACTCCTCGCTGCTGATCTGCAGGAACACAAAACGCAGGCCGGGCGATGCTGCGCGCAGCTGATCGCGGTAACGGCGCTTGAGGGCCGAGCAGGTCAGCACCACCGGCGCTGCGCTTTGCGCCAGCATCTGGCCCAGCTGGGCCAGCCAGCCCTCGCGGTCGACATCGGTGAGCGGGATGCCCTCGCTCATCTTGCGGCGGCTCTCCGCGCTGTGGAAGTCGTCCCCTTCAATCAGCGGCCAGCCCTCGCTGGCGGCCAGGGCCGAGCCGATGTGCGACTTCCCGCAACCGGCCACGCCCATGATGACGATCGAAGCATTCATATTTGGTTAGCGCTATCTCAATATTCAAAAATCAACCCGAATCGTGTCTGGATCAAAAATCTCAAGAGAGAAAATTCTGTATCGGCTGGACGATCCGGGTTGGATAGCGCTATCATAATCAGCGTCCGACCCCTTCCCATCAGTAATAACCCTGAGGCTATGCGTCCGAAACCCGCCCCCAGAAAAACCCGGGCCACAGGCCGCGTCACCATGTCTGACGTGGCCCAGCTGGCCGGCGTGAGCCTGATGACGGTGTCACGTGCCCTGCGCGGTGAACGGGCCGTGGACCCGCAACTGGTGGCCAAGGTGCAGGCCGCCGCCGACAAGCTGGGTTATATGCCCGACCCGGCCGCCCGCGCCCTGGCCTCGCAGCGCAGCCAGCACGTGGCCGTGCTCATCCCCATGCTGTCGAACGCGCTTTTTGTGGACCTGCTCGAGGCCGTGCAACGCACCCTGCACCCGGCGGGTTACCAGACCCTGATCGGCATCACCCACTACAACGCGCTGGAAGAAGAACAGCTGCTGCGTGAACAGATGCAGCACCGCCCCGCCGGCATCCTGGTCACGGGCATGGAACGCAGCGACGCCACCCGCAAGCTCCTGCAACAAAGCGGTGTGCCCTGTGTGCACCTGATGGAAGTCGCGCAACAGCCCGGCATCTACAGCGTGGGTCTGTCGCAGCTGGAGGCCGGTGCGGCCATGACGCGGCATCTGCTGTCACGCGGCCGCCGCCGTATCGCCTTTGCCGCCGCCCAATTGGACCCGCGTACCCTGCAGCGCCTGGCCGGCTGGCGCCAGGAGATGAAGGCCGCCGGCCTGCACGAAAACACGCTGGAGTGGCTCAATCCCGCGCCCTCCTCCCTGGCCATGGGCGGCCAGCTCTTTGAGCAGATCGTGCGCCAGCAACCGGCCGTAGACGCCATCTTCTTCTGCAACGACGACCTGGCCCAGGGTGCCCTGCTGGCCGCACTGCGCCTGGGTATCCGCGTCCCCGAACAGGTGGCCATCGCCGGCTTCAACGACCTCACGGGCAGCGACCAGATGCTGCCGCCACTGACCACGGTGCGCACGCCGCGCGCAGAGATCGGTGCGGCCGCCGCGCAAATGCTGCTACAGCTCATGACCGGGCAGCCGGTCGCTACACACTCGATCGACCTGGGTTACCAGCTGATCGAGCGCGGCAGCACCTGATCAGCCCTGCTGCGGCAGCGCTGAGGCAGCGACACGCACACCCGGTGTGCTGCCCGCATAGGCCTGCTGCACCACACCGGCCACCATGTCGGCCGTGACGGCCGAGAGTGTCCAGCCCAGGTGGCCGTGGCCCGTGTTGTAGAACACGTTCGATGCGCGGCCCCGGCCCACGCGCGGCATCATGTCCGGCATCATGGGGCGCAGGCCGGCCCAGGGCACGACCTGGCGTGTGCTCACGCCGGGGAAACACTGGTTGACCCACTCGACGAGCGGGCGGATGCGGTCGGCGCGGATGTCCTTGTTGTAGCCATTGAACTCGGCCGTGCCCGCCACGCGGAAACGGTCCGCGCCCAGGCGGCTCGTGACCAGCTTGGTCGCATCGTCGAGCAGGCTCACCGTGGGTGCGGCGGACTGGCTTCTGGCATCCAGCAGGTTGACCGTGATGGAGTAGCCCTTGACCGGGTAGACGTTGACACGGTCGCCCAGCTGCGCGGCGAACTCGCGGCTTTTCACACCGGCGCAGACCACCACCCCGTCGTAACGCAGGGTCTGCTCGCCCCACTCGCCGCGCACGATCACGCTGGCGCTGCTGCCATCGCTGCGCAGGCGTACCACCTCCTGGCCGTAAAGCGTCTGCACGCCCAGGCGCGTGGCCGCGGCAGCCAGACCATGGGTGAACTTGTGGATGTCGCCCGTGCTGTCGCTCTCGGTGTAGTAGCCGCCGTAGTAGTGACCGGCCAGCGTGGGTTCGATGGCCCGCATTTCGTCGGGTATCACGGCGCGGCGCGGCAGGCCGCCTTCGGCCAGCAGCTTGCTGACCTCCCCCGCATGGTCAAACCCCTTTTTGTCGCGGTAGATGTGCAGGATGCCCTGCTTCTTGAGGTCAAAGTCCACGCCCTCGGCCTCGGCCCAGGCAAACAGATGGTCACGCGCGGCCACGGCCAGGCGCGCGGTGGCGATGGTGTTGCGCTGGTAGTTCGGGATGTTGGCAATGAACTCGGCAAACCAGCTCAGCTTGTGCCAGCTGGGCTTGGGGTTGACGAGCAGGGGCGCATCGCTCCTGAGCATCCACTTGAGGCCCTTGAGGATAGTGGAGGTGTGGTTCCAGACTTCGGCGTTGGACGCCGAGAGCTGGCCGCCGTTGGCAAACGATGTTTCCATCGCAGGGTAACGGTGCTGCTCGAACAGCGTGACGGCAAAACCGCGTCTGGACAGGGCGTAGGCAGTGGTGACGCCGGTGATACCGGCGCCAATGACGGCGATCGTTTTCATGAGATCAAGCTCCAAACGTCATGAGGTGGCGGTGTTGCGCACACCATGTGCGAAACACGCCCCCTCTGTTTGGAACCTGAGAGATTCACGCAGCCGTGGCGACTGCGCTTGCTCCTGCGGTGTGCCAGATGACGAATCCTGGCAGCTCTTCAGAGTGCTGACAACCCGAACGGTCCTTTTGCCTGAGAGTTTCCGGGGCGGTTGCTCCTTCGGCGCTGCCAGTCTGGCAGTCTCTCCCGATCGGGTTCGGCCGCTGATGCAGCGGCTTGGGGTGATTGTAGCGTCCCCCGCCGATGAAGTCACCCGCTCAGGGCAGGTTTTCGCGCAACACGATGCCGATACGCACCGGCTCCACCCCGCCGTGTGCGCTGCGCCCATCCCGCAGATTGGTGAAGATGTGCACCGCGTTGAGCAGGACCGTCTGCGGGTTCTGGTTGATGAGGGCGTCCAGCGTTCCGTCGATCAGCAGCGCACGTGTATCAGGCGTCAGGCCATGCGCCACGAACACCACCGAATGTGCATCGTGCCGCTGCTCCTTGAGGGCGCGGCCCACACCTTCTGCACCACCGCCGATGTTGTAGAGCCCCACGAGGTCGGGGTGCTGCTTGAGCAACGACTGCGTCAGGCGGTAATTGGTATCGGCGTCGTCACGGCC
>CAUPRZ010000180.1:0-5507 GCA_963513855.1 uncultured Hylemonella sp. | reverse complement strand
TCGTCGACCACCACACCTATGTCTTCCTGGGTGACGGTTGCATGATGGAAGGCATCAGCCATGAAGCTGCTTCCCTGGCCGGCGCCTGGAAGCTCAACAAGCTGGTTGCGCTCTACGACGACAACGGCATCTCCATCGACGGCCAGGTCGCGCCCTGGTACGGCGACAACGCCGCCCTGCGTTTTGTGTCCTACGGCTGGAACGTGATCGGCCCGATCAACGGGCACGACACCGCCGCCGTCTCCGAAGCCATCGCCCGCGCCAAGCAGACGGCAGACAAGCCCACGCTGATCATCTGCAAGACCAGTATCGGCAAGGGCAGCCCGAATCGGGCCAACACAGCCAAGGCCCACGGCGAACCCCTGGGCGCTGAGGAAATTGCCCTCACGCGTGAAGCCCTGGGCTGGACCCACGGCCCCTTCGAGATCCCGGCCGAGGTCTATGGCGATTGGGATGCCAAGGTGGCAGGCCAGGCGCGCGAAGCTGAATGGAACCAGACTTTCGCAGCGTATGCCGCGGCCTATCCCGAGCTCGCCGCCGAGTTCAAGCGCCGTATGGCCGGCGACCTGCCCAAAGCATTCGCCCAGGTGGCGGTGGACGCTGCTGTTGCGGCCCACACCAAGGCCGAGACCGTGGCCACACGCAAGGCCAGCCAGATCGCGCTGGAGGCCTTCACGGCCGCCCTGCCCGAGCTACTGGGCGGCTCGGCCGACCTGACCGGTTCCAACCTGACCAACACCAGCCACACGCCCAGCCTGCGTTTCGACGCCGAGGGCAACGGCAACGGCGGTCGCCACATCAACTACGGCGTGCGGGAGTTCGGCATGGCCGCCATCATGAACGGCGTGGCCCTGCACGGCGGCTACATCCCCTACGGCGGCACTTTCCTGACCTTCAGCGACTACTCGCGCAACGCCATCCGCATGGCCGCGTTGATGAAAAAGCGTGTGGTGCACGTGTTCACGCACGACTCCATCGGCCTGGGCGAAGACGGCCCCACGCACCAGTCCATCGAGCACGCGGCCAGCCTGCGCCTGATCCCCAACCTGGACGTCTGGCGCCCGGCCGACACGGCTGAAACCGCTGTGGCCTGGGCTGTGGCCCTGCAGAACAAGACCAAGCCCACCGCCCTGTTGCTGAGCCGCCAGAACCTGCCCTATTCGCCCAAGAAGGATCTGGGCGACATCAGCCGTGGCGCTTATGTGCTGTCCGAGCCGGCCGACCTGGGCCTGAAGAAAAAGGCCCAGGCCGTGATCATTGCCACAGGTTCCGAAGTGCAGCTCGCGCTCAAGGCGCAGGAGCTGCTGGCAGCGAAGAAAATCGCCGTGCGTGTGGTCTCTATGCCCAGCACCACCACCTTTGACCAGCAGAAGCCGGCCTACAAGCAGGCCGTGCTGCCCGATGGTCTGCCGCGCGTCGCGGTGGAAATGGGTGTGACCGATGGCTGGTGGAAATACGGTTGCGCGGCCGTGGTCGGCATCGATACCTATGGCGAATCAGCCCCGGCCCCGGTGCTGTTCAAGCACTTCGGTTTCACCCCCGAGAACGTGGCGCAGACCGTGCAAGCTGCGCTGGCCAAGGGCTGATCCGGATTCCAGTTTTTCAACTTTACTCAGAGGGTTCATCATGACGATCAAGGTAGGCATCAACGGCTTCGGCCGCATCGGCCGTAACGTGCTGCGTTCAGCTGTTGCCAACTTCAAGGACATCGAAATCGTAGGCATCAACGATCTGCTCGAACCCGACTACCTGGCCTATATGCTCAAGTACGACAGCGTGCATGGCCGCTTCAAGGGTGAAGTCAGCGTTGAAGGCGGTGTCCTGATCGTCAATGGCAAGAAGATCCGCCTCACGCAAGAGCGTGACCCGGCCAACCTGAAATGGAACGAGATCGGCGCCGACATCGTGATCGAATCCACGGGCTTGTTCCTGGACAAGGACGGTGCGGGCAAGCACCTGGCCGCCGGCGCCAAGAAGGTCATCATCTCAGCACCCTCCAAGGACGATACCCCCATGTTCGTCTTCGGCGTGAACGACAAGACCTACGCGGGCCAGGCCATCATCTCCAATGCCTCCTGCACCACCAACTGCCTGGCTCCCGTGGCCAAGGTGCTGAACGACAAGTGGGGCATCAAGCGCGGCCTGATGACCACCGTGCACGCCGCCACCGCCACGCAGAAGACCGTGGACGGCCCTTCAAACAAGGACTGGCGCGGCGGTCGCGGCATCCTGGAAAACATCATCCCCTCCTCCACCGGCGCTGCCAAGGCCGTGGGCGTGGTGATCCCCGAGTTGAACAAGAAGCTCACGGGCATGTCCTTCCGCGTCCCGACGTCCGACGTGTCCGTGGTCGACCTGACCGTTGAGCTGAACAAGGAAGCCGACTACAAGGAAATCTGCGCCGAGATGAAGGCCCAGAGCCAGGGCGCGCTCAAGGGCATCCTGGGGTACACCGAAGACAAGGTGGTCGCCACCGACTTCCGCGGCGAAACCTGCACCTCCGTGTTCGACGCCGAAGCCGGCATCGCCCTGGACAAGACCTTCATCAAGGTCGTGTCCTGGTACGACAACGAGTGGGGCTATTCCAACAAATGCCTGGAAATGGCACGTGTGGTGGCCAAGTAACTGAGCACAGAACCCGGTCTGACCGGGCGTTGATAAAAAAGGGCTGCAACGCAGCCCTTTTCCTTTGGGGCGCTTGCCTATCGGGCCAGGTCCCGCAACTCCTGCGCCAGTTTGCCAAAGCGCAGCCTGTACTGCGCCGGGCTCAGGCCGACCTTGCGGCGGAACAGGCGGCTGAAAAAGCTGCTGTCGCTGTAGCCCACATCCAGAGCGATGGCTTCCACCGGGTCCGGGCCGGACTCCAGCATCTGCTTGGCTTCTTCGAGCCGTACGTGGTGCACGTATTCCAACGGGGTCATGCCGGTGGCCTGGGCAAAGCGGCGCTTGAAGGTGCGTTCGGGCAGCTGCGACAGGGCCACCATCTGCGCCACCGGCGACTCGTGCATGTAATGCAGGGCCGCCCATTGCTGGCAGCGTGCGATGACCGGATCGGCCGCGTGGCTGCCATGGGTGAGCGAGGCATAGGCCTGGGGGTTGGCGCTCTGCAGGTCCATGAGGTTGATGCGGGCGACCTGCATGGCCTCTTCCGGCCCGGCATAACGCGCGATCAGGGCCAGCACCAGCAGATGCCAGGAGACGCCACTACCGGCCATGAGGATGCGTTGCCCCTCCCCGGTGGTGAGCAGGCCGCGATCGGCGCGCCAGCGCGTGTGGGGATGGGCACGCTGCAGGTGTTCGCAATAGCCCCAGTGTGAGGTGGCTTCGTGGCCGTCGAGCAGGCCGGTGTGTGCCATTAGCACCGCGCCCGAGCAGGCCGAAGCCAGCAGCGCGCCCCGGCTGTGGCAGCTGCGCAGCCAGGCGATGGCTGCATCGTAACGGTTGCCGAGCTCACTGCCCGGCGCCACCTGTACATCGGCCACCACCACCACGTCCGGAGCGGGGCACTGGGCAAAACTCGCATCGGGAGTCATGCGCACGCCGTTGGCGGTAGTGAAGGGCGTGCCGTCGGGGGTGACGACCAGGGGGCGGAAGGGCGAGTCCAGCAGCACGCCACCATGCAGCAGGCTCCAGTCGCGCCGCACACTGGCCAGGGCGTCGTAAAAGCCGTAAATGGTGGCCGCTGAGGTCTCGGGCACGGCCAGCAGGGCGACGGTGATGGGGGCAGACGGATCGGACATGGCAGAAATGACCGGTTCCTTGCAGGAATGCCCTTAGTGTAGGCCGCTGTCCGGTTCGACACTGGGGCCTTCTTTTCACGGAAGGACGGAATCATGAAGGATAGTCAAGGCCTGCCCCTGAGCGGCGCCAGTACCGACAGCCAACAGGCCTACAGCCTGGCCCAGGAGCAGTTCGCCTGCTACCGGGGCGATCCCCTGGCCCTGGTGGAGCAGGCGCTCCAGGCCAGCCCGGCCATGACCATGGCCCATGTGTTCAAGGCCTGGTTGCATCTGCTGGGCACCGAGCCCTCGGGCCTGCTGGTGGCGCAGGCAAGTTATGAGGCCGCCAGCGGCTTGCCTGCGACCGAGCGTGAGCGGCAGCACCTGCAGGCCATCGCCTTGCTGGTGCAGGGTCACTGGCACGAGGCCGGCCGTGTGCTGGAGGACTTGAGCCTGCATGACCCGCGCGATCTGCTGGCCCTGCAGGCGGGGCACCAGATCGACTATTTCACGGGTGACGCGCGGATGCTGCGTGATCGCATCGCACGTGCCCTGCCTGCCTGGCAACGCGGCTTGGCGGGTTATCACGCGGTGCTGGGCATGCACGCCTTCGGCCTGGAGGAGTGCGGCGACTATGTGGCCGCTGAAAGAAGCGGCCGGCGCGCGGTGGAGCTGGAGCCGCGTGATGGCTGGGCCTGGCATGCGGTGGCCCATGTGCACGAGATGCGCAACGACCCGGACGCCGGCATTGCATGGCTAGGGGCGCACCCGCAGCAGTGGGCGGCAGGCAGCCTGCTGGCCGTGCATAACTGGTGGCATCTGGCCCTGTTTCATCTGGAGCTGGGTGACGAGGCCGAAGTCCTGCGTCTGTACGACGAAGCCATCGGTGGACCGGGTTCGGTGGCCATGCTGGACCTGATCGATGCCTCGGCCATGCTGTGGCGCCTGCAGTTGCGCGAGGTGAACCTGGGTGAGCGCTGGTGCCAACTCGCCATGCGCTGGCAGCAGGCCGGAACCCCGGGCCTCTATGCCTTCAATGACATGCACATGATGATGGCCCATGTGGGGGCTGGCGACGTGCAGGCCCAGCAGACGGTGCTGGAGGCACAACGGGCGGCCCAGCGCCGCGACGATGACAATGCGGTGTTCACGCGCGAGATCGGTGATCCGGTGGCGCGGGCCCTGCAGGCCTATGGGCAGGGTGAGTACGGGCGCTGTGTCGACCTGCTGCGCCGCATCCGCAGCGGAGCGCACCGCTTTGGCGGCAGCCACGCCCAGCGTGATGTGATCGACCTCACGCTGCTGGAGGCGGCACGACGCGGGGCACTGGAGCCGCTGGCTGCCGCGCTGGCTTTCGAGCGGCAAAACCGCCGGCCACGCAGTGTGGCCACGCCCCAGCTAGCACTGGCAGCCTGATCCGCTGGCCGCCGGCCGGCCTCAGCTCAGGTGTTTGCCGATCAGCCCGGCGATCTCGAACATCGTGACCTGGGCTTTGCCGAAGACGGGCTTGAGCTTGGCGTCGGCCTTGATGCTGCGCTTGTCCTTGGGGTCCTGCAGGCCCTGGGCCTTGATGTAGTCCCAGAGCTTCTTGACCACCTGGGTCCGGGCTACGGGCTCGCTGCCGATCACGGCAGCCAGTTCGGGGCTGGGGGTCAGACCGGCGGCGGCCTTGCGCGGCTTTTTGGTGGCAGCGGTTTTGCTGGCCGCCTTCTTGGCCGGGGCCTTTTTCGCTGCGGTCTTGGCCGCGGCTTTGGCGGGGGCTGCCGATTTGGCGGCAGCGCCGCCCTT
>CAUPRZ010000179.1:0-5513 GCA_963513855.1 uncultured Hylemonella sp. | reverse complement strand
GCCACCCTGCTGCAAGCCCAGGGTTGCCAGGTGGTGGTGGAAGCACAGACTGCGGATTACGCCGGCCTGAACGGCTACCCCGTCCTGGACTTGGAAGCCATAGGCCAGCAATGCGACCTGGGCCTGGTGGTGGGGGGGGATGGCACCATGCTGGGCATCGGCCGCAAGCTGGCCAGCAGCGGCGTGCCGCTGATCGGCATCAACCATGGCCGCCTGGGTTTCATCACCGATATCCCCTTCGACAGCTTCGAGACCGTGTTGCCACCCATGCTGCGTGGCGAATACGAGGAAGAGCAGCGCCAGCTCATGCACGCCCGCGTGCTGCGCCAGGACGTCTGCGTGTTCGATACCCTGGCCATGAACGATGTGGTGGTTCACCGCGGCAACTCCTCGGGCATGGTGGAACTGCGGGTGGAGGTGGACGGCCACTTCGTGGCCAACCAGCGTGCCGATGGCCTGATCATCGCCACGCCCACGGGCTCCACAGCCTACTCCTTGTCGGCCGGCGGCCCCATCCTGCACCCGTCCATCCCGGGTTGGGTGCTGGCGCCGATTGCGCCGCACACCTTGTCGAACCGGCCGGTGGTGATCTCCAGCAACTCGGAGATTGCCATCGAGATCGCCTCCGAGCGCGAGGCCATTGCCAATTTCGACATGCAGTCCCTGGCCTCGCTGCAGAATGGCGACCGCATCGTCGTCAGCCGCTCGGCGCACAGCGTGCGTTTCCTACACCCACGCGGCTGGAGCTACTTCGACACCCTGCGGCAGAAGCTGCACTGGAACGAAGGGATCACCAATCCATGAGCCTCAAACGCATCGTCCTGCGAGACTTCGTCATCATCGACGAGCTTGATCTTGACCTCGACAAAGGTTTCACCGTGCTCACGGGCGAGACCGGTGCGGGCAAGTCCATCCTGATTGACGCCCTGCAGCTGGTCACAGGTGCACGCGCTGACACGGGCCTGATCCGCGAAGGCGCGGGCCGGACCGACGTGAGCATCGAATTTGACGAATGCACGGCCTTGCGCGGCTGGTTGGAAGAGGCAGGTTTTGCCCCCAGCTTCGACCCCGGTGCCACGCTGCTTTTGCGCCGCACCGTGGACGTGCAGGGTAAAAGCCGCGCCTGGATCAACGGCAGCCCGGCCACAGCCACCCAATTGCGCGAACTCGGCGAGCAGCTGTTTGACATCCATGGCCAGCACGCCTGGCAGAGTCTGACCCGCGCCGAGGCCGTGCGCGGCCTGCTGGACGCCTATGCCCGGCTCGACACCAGCCCTTTGAGCCAGCGCTGGGAACAGTGGCGCAGCGCCCTGGCCACGCTGGACGAGGCCCGCAAGGCCCAGGACACCTTGCAGCGCGAACGGGAACGCCTGGGCTGGCAGATCGGGGAAGTGGACAAGCTCGCGCCCCAGCCCACCGAGTGGGACACGCTCAACAGCGACCACAGCCGCCTGGCCCATGCCCAGGCCCTGATGGACGCGGCCCAGGGCGCGCTGGACGCGCTCGATGGCGAGGAGAACAGCGCCAACCGCGCACTCGATGGCGCCCGTCAATTGCTACAAAATCAGGAGCATTTGGAACCGGAGTTCAAATCCCTGGTCGAGGTGCTGAACTCCAGCCTGGCCCAGGTGGAAGACAGCGTGCACACCCTGCGCGCCTATCTGCGCCGCACTGACCTGGACCCCGAGCGCCTGTCCGAGCTCGATGCGCGTATGACCAGCTGGATGTCGCTGGCGCGTCGTTACAAACGCCCGCCGGAAGAGCTGGCCGCCACCCTGGCCGGCTGGAAGGAAGAACTGGCCAGGCTGGACGCCGCCGCCGATCTGGCCGCACTGGAAGCCGCCGAACAACAGGCCCAGGCCGCTTACATGAAGGAGGCGCAGGCCGTCTCCAAGGCCCGCGCCGTGGCCGCGCCCAAGCTGGCCCAGGCCATCAGCCAGGCCATGCAGGGCTTGGGCATGCAGGGCGGACGTTTTGAGGTGCAGCTGCAGAAGGCCGATCACCCCCTGCAGAGCGGACTGGAAGAGGTGAGCTTCCTCGTGGCCGGTCATGCGGGCAGCACGCCGCGGCCCGTGGGCAAGGTGGCTTCGGGCGGTGAACTCTCGCGTATCGCGCTGGCCATTGCCGTCACCACCAGCCAGCTGGGCACCGCCCAGACCCTGATCTTTGACGAAGTCGATTCTGGCGTGGGCGGCGCCGTGGCCGAGACCGTGGGCCGGCTCATGAAGCAGTTGGGCCGCGACCGCCAGGTGCTGGCCGTTACCCACCTGCCGCAGGTCGCCTCCTGTGCCGACCACCACCTGGTCGTGGCCAAACAGCGCCAGGGCACGCAGACGCTGAGCACGGTGGCCCCGGTGCAGGGCGAAAGCCGTGTGGCCGAGGTCGCACGCATGCTGGGCGGCGAACGCCTGTCAGGCACCACCCTGGCCCACGCCAAGGAAATGCTGCAATCTGGCAGCTGAGATACGCAGCCCGGCCATGGAAATCGTCCTCATCACCGGCATGTCCGGTTCCGGCAAGTCCGTGGCGCTCCATGCGCTGGAGGACGCAGGCTACTACTGCGTGGACAACCTGCCGCCCGAGCTGCTGCTGCCCTTCGTCAAACTGGAACAGCAACAGACGGCACGGCGCTTGGCCATCGCCATGGACGTGCGCAGCGCCACCTCTCTGCCCCAGGTCCCAGCCCTGCTGGGCAGCCTGCGCCAGCAGGGCATCACGGTGACGCCGCTGTTCCTCGATGCCGCCACCGACACCCTGGTGCGCCGTTATTCCGAGACCCGGCGCAAACATCCGCTGTCCCAGGCCATGACCGAGGGCGCGGACCTGAGCCGTGTGCTGGTGGAGGCCATTGAGCTTGAACGCGAGCTGCTGGGCGAGCTGCGCGAACAGGCGCACGTCATCGACACCAGCCTGACCCGTCCTTCGCAGTTGCAGGCTT
This sequence comes from uncultured Hylemonella sp., assembly GCA_963513855.1. GTDB lineage: Bacteria > Pseudomonadota > Gammaproteobacteria > Burkholderiales > Burkholderiaceae_C > Hylemonella. Next base: position 2,575 of record CAUPRZ010000179.1, on the reverse strand, counting down.
ATATCAAGGACGTGATCCGCCTGCCCGGCAGCCAGCTGACCCTGGTCTTCGAATCCTTCGCCTTCAAGCGCGGCATTCCCGTCGATGCGGACTATGTTTTCGACGTGCGTATGCTGCCCAACCCGCACTACGAGCCCGAGCTGCGCCCGCTCACCGGCCGGGATGCGCCTGTGGTCGACTTCCTGCGCGCTCAATCCGAGGTGGGCCGCATGCGCGAGCACATCCTGACCTTTCTGGAGCAGTGGCTCGATGCTCTTTCGCACAACCACCGCAGCTACGTGACCGTGGCTATCGGCTGCACGGGCGGCCAGCACCGCTCGGTCTATCTGGTGGAAGAACTGGCGCAGCATTTCGCGGCGCGCTGGCAGACCCTGCGCCGGCACCGCGAGCTCGGCTGAGCAGCCTTCACCCCTGTTGCAACAGCTTGCGCACCGGCGCGGGCAGGCCCAAAGCAGGCCAAGCATCGGCAGCCAACCAGCCCCCGGCTTCTGAAAGACGTACCTTGGCGGGCAGTTGCACCCGCACAGGATGCAGATGCAGGTCCTTGTGTGTGAGCACGTGGGTGAAGACCGGCAGATCTTGCAGCCGCTCGCGGTAAGCCGCTGGCACGGCGGCGCGCAGGGCAACATCACTGTCGTACAGCTCCAGACAGTAGAGGCCGGCCCAGACACCGGGCGTGGGCCGCCGGCGCAGCCAGACCGCACCGTCGCGTGTATGCGCCCACAGCAACCAGAGTGACTGCGCCGTGCGCTTGAGTTTGCGGGTCTTGACGGGGTAGTGCTCGGGCTGGCCTTCGCGCAAGGCCACGCAGAAACCGGCCGCCGGGCAGGCCGTGCAAGCCGGCTTGCGTGGCAAGCAAACGGTAGCGCCCAGATCCATCACACCCTGGGTGTAACGCGGCATGGCACGCTGCAGGTCGCGCTGGGGCAGCAGTTCGGTGGCCAGCTGCCACAAGGCACGTTCGTTCGCGCCCTGGGCCAGGTCGGCCCCATAACCCAGCACCCGCGTGAGCACCCGCTTCACATTGCCATCGAGGATGGCCACACGCTCGCCGAAACAGATGGAGGCAATGGCCGCGGCCGTGGACGGGCCGATGCCCGGCAGCTCCTGTAAAGCCGCAGCACTGCGTGGAAACTCACCGCCATGCTGCCGAACCACTTGCACCGCACAGGCGTGCAGGTTGCGCGCGCGGCTGTAGTAGCCCAGCCCACTCCACAGGGCCAGCACATCGTCCAGCCCGGCCGCCGCCAGGGCCTGCACATCAGGGAAACGCTGCAGGAAACGTGCGTAGTAGTCACGCACCGTGACCACCTGGGTCTGCTGCAGCATGATTTCGGACAGCCAGACACGGTAAGGATCACCCGTACCCTGCCAGGGCAGGTCCTGGCGGCCGTGACTGGCCTGCCAGCGCAGCAGCTGCGCAGCCCAGCCCTCAGGCAGGCTCACACGGGAAGGGGGAGCAAAAGACCGGGGCCGGCTCACGAAGCCAGCAGCTCGGCCGCCACCGTGTCCTTGGGACGGGTGACATCCTGGGCACGGATCAGGTAGGCCGTCAGCTCGAGCAATTTGGTGTCGAGCTGGTCCAGCGATTTGAACTGGCCATCGATCTCGCCGATACGTTCGTCCAGGCCGCCCGCGGCCTGCTGGATGCGGTCGATGGCCTCCAGCCGGCGGCTGAAATTGCGGCGGCGTTCGCGCAACTGGGCATCGAGCTGGGCTGCGGCGGATTTGCTCCAGAGTTCCACATCACCCATTGCGGCCTGGTAGACGCTGCGCAGACGCGTCGCCAGGGCACGCACCAGACGGTCGGCAAATTCGGGCTGAGCCAGACGGAAGGCATTGCCCAGGCCCAGGTACTGCAGATGACCACGTTCGACCTGGTCGAGGCTGTCGATATAGGGCTGCATCCTGGGCTCGGCCGGCGGCTGCAGAGAAAAACCCTGCTCGGCATTGAGTTGCTTGAACGAAGCGTTCAGCATGGTCTGGATCTCGGCCGTGAGGGCCTGCACATGGCGCAGGTTCTCACGCAGGCGGTCGAAGGTCTCGCCGTAGGATTTCTTGACGCCCAGCTTCAGACCGGTCTGCAGCAGGGACTGCATGAGCTGGTTCATCTCACGCTTGAGGTTTTTGCTGCTCAGCAGGCCGATGACATCACGCAGCAGCTTGAGATGCACCGAACGCACGGCATGGATCTTGGCGCCGGCGCGGTCGAACTCGGCCTGTTCCTGCGAGATGCGCAGGCGCATGTGCTTGATGACCGCGGCGTTTTTGCCCTGCAGGCCCTTGAGTTCAAGCAGCTGCTCGTTGAGATCGCGACGGCGGATGTTGAGCACACGGCCAACTTCGAGTTGCAGGTCGGAGATCCCCGTGGCCACGGCCGCGCCCAGGATGCGCTGGCGCTGGCCCATGATGCGTTGCGCCAGCACTTCTTCCAGGGCAGGCAGGCAGCTGGCCTGCAGCAGCTTGGCGTCGTCGGTGACTTTGGCGACCAGGCCCTTCTGGGCCGAGACCGGCAGCACCTGCTCGCGTGTCAGGCCCAGGATCTCGGCCGTGGTGGCACGCTGGCGATCGATCT
>CAUPRZ010000178.1:0-5529 GCA_963513855.1 uncultured Hylemonella sp. | reverse complement strand
TCGTGTGTGGCCAGGTAGGCCAGCATTTTTTTGGTGTACTCGCTGCCGTCAACGGCCAGAAGAATTTTCATGATGTGCTCCTTTTTGATGAGACCAGTGTATCGATGCTAGCGCCGGGCGAATTGATCTGGGTCAAAAAGAGGGGTATTGCTACCGGTCACGCTCCTGCGGCAGCCGCGCCAGCACCTCGCGCAGCCAGGCGTGTGCACCGCTGTGCTGCAGACGCCGGTGCCACAGTGCGTCCACGTGCACGGCGGGCACGGCAAAGGGCAGTTCACGCAGCACAAGCTGGTCGGCGATGCCGGTCACGCTGACGAAGTGACGCGGCAGCACGGTGAGCAGGTCCGAGCCCGCGACCACACGCCCGGCCGTGAAGAACTGGTTGACGGTGAGCACGATGTGACGGCGCCGGCCCAGCCCGGCCAGGGCCTCGTCGATGAAACCATAGGGGCGGCCCGAAAAGCTGACGAGCAGGTGGCGAGCGGCGCAGTAGCGTTCCAGCGTGAGTTCCTCCTGGGCCAGCGGGTGGTCGCGGCGCATCACGCAGACATAACGTGTGAGGTAGAGGCGCTGATGTTCGAAGGGCACGGTTTCGCCGGCCTGGGCCTGGGCCGTCAGACCGGCCAGCACGGCCGGGAAGTAACCGATGGCCAGATCGGCGGCGCCCTCATCGAGCAGGCGGCGCGGATCGCGTGTGGTCAGCGGGACCACACGGATGGTCACGCCCGGGGCTTCCTGGCCCAGCACCTGGATCAGGCCCGGGATGAGTTCGGCGGCCGTGGCGTCGGCCATGGCCAGCACGAAGGTGGTGCTGGCCTCGGCGGGCACAAAGTTGCCCGGGGCCAGGGTTTCCTGTAGTTGCCGCAGGGCTTGCTGGACGGCAGGCCACAGGGCCAGGGCGCGCGGTGTGGGCTCCAGCCCCTGGCCGCTGCGGCGCAGCAGCTCGTCACCCAGCGCTTCCCGCAAGCGGCGCATGGCATTGCTGACGGCTGGTTGTGTGAGCGCAAGCTTACCGGCAGCCTTTGTCAAACTGCGCTCAGTCATGACCTCATCGAATACGCGCAGCAAATTCAGATCGAGGTTGCGGAAGTTGAGGCTGGCCATGCAGCCATCATATATCACTGATATGAATGTCTGATATCAGAAATATAAAGTTGAATCACAGTAGTGAAAACCCTAATATTCACCCATCGCAGCAAATCATCCCTTCAGGAGGTCCACCATGAGCAGCAACAGTTTCATCCACCTTGACTATTCGACCAGTCACACCGGCGTAGAGCGCCTGGAGCGTGTGGTCAACGCAGCCGACAGTCTGCGCAAGGGCTGGACCGCCACCCGCGGTCTGGCTGGCATCCTGCTGGCCGCCATGGTGGCCACGCTGGTGGTTGTTGCCGACCAGCTGATGGACACCTGGGCCGATGGTCACCTGCTGGCCGCCTGGGTTCTGATGTGGGTGATCGGCTTCAGCGCCCTGGCCCTGCTGGCCCCGACGGCCCGTAGCATCGCTGCCCGCGCCGTGAGTGGTCTGGATGGCTGGTCGCAGAATGTGGCCCGTCGCCGTGCGGACGAACGTCTCTGGGACCTGGCCCGCAAGGACTCCCGCGTGATGGCCGACATCCAGGCTGCAGCCAGCCGCGCCGAAGATGAAGTGTCGGATGTGGACAGCGAGACCGAGACGGTTGTGCCGGGCGCCCGCGGTGTTCTGCCCGAAACCGCCGCCCGTCTGAAGCGCCTGAGCCGTCGCATCTGGAACGAGTGATCCTCTTCGTTGCGACCTGACCTCAAAAAGCCACCGCTTGCGGTGGCTTTTGTGTTTCAGGGTGCAGGTCTGCCCGACAATGAGGGGTGCCGTGTACCATGGCATCGTCCCGGGCAGGCCGGGCAAGGACGCCCAGCGTCAACGATACAGAGTCCCAACAGCGTGCCTTCACCTTTTAATCGAACCTTGTTTACACAGATGCCCCCGAGCATCGTGATCACCGAGCCTGTCCCCCGCTGGCGAGTCTGGGCGCTTCAGCTTTTCAGGGCGCTGCTGCTGCTGACCTTGTGTGTCGCCAGCTTCTACGCCGGTATGCGTTACCAACGTCAGCTGCCGACGGTGACGGCACTGGCGGCGCCCGTGGTCGGGGCGGAGGCGGTGCCTCCTGCCGCCGAAAACCCGGCTGCGCCTATCCAGCCGCCAACAGACCTGCTGGCGGCCCGTTCACTCGAAGGTTTGCAGGTGCAGTCCTTGCGTCTGGTGCCTGACCGAGCCGTGCCTGGCCAGCTCCTCTACGAATTCGAACTGGTGAACACAGGCCGGCTTTTCGAGGGTACCTATGAATTCCTGCTGATGGGTGTGCAGGACGGGCGCCCGCAGCAGTGGACCTTCCCGCCGACCGATCAGCCGCCGCCTGCGATCTTCCGTGTGCGGGTGGCGAACTACGTCAGGATCAGCGGCAAGATCCAGTTCCCCGGGGGCTGGCAGCCGCAGGCTGCCGTGCTCAGCCTGAGCGAGAAGACCGGCTTGCGTGCCAGTCGTGGGCTGGAGCTGGGTAGCAACACGGGTAGCAAGGCGGCGACCGGGCAGTAAAGCGCTGCTTGCGATGACAAAAAAAGGGGGCCAGAGCCCCCTTTTTTAATGGCTACTGCGTTCAGGCGGTCAACAATTTCTCGATGCGCAGGCGCGTGTCGCGCAGAGCCTGGGGCAGCCGTGCGTCGAGCTGTTCGAACAGCTTGTCGTGCAGCTTGAGCTCGTCCAGCCATTGCTGCTTCTCGATGCTGGTCACGGCCTTGAACTGCGCGGGCGTGAAGTCCAGGCCCTTCCAGGTGAACTCTTCGTAAGCCGGGCTCACGCCGTAGAAGTGCTCCTGGCCCTGGGCCTGGTTTTCGATGCGGTCGATCATCCACTTGAGCACACGCATGTTCTCGCCATAACCGGGCCAGACGAACTTGCCGTCTTCGCCCTTGCGGAACCAGTTGGTGGTGAAGATGGACGGCACGCGCGCGCCCTGGGCCGCGACCTTTTCACCCAGCTTGAGCCAGTGCGCAAAGTAGTCACCCATGTGGTAACCCGTGAAGGGCAGCATGGCAAAGGGGTCGCGGCGCACCACACCCTGCTGGCCGATGATGGCGGCCGTGGTCTCAGAACCCATGGTGGCGGCCATGTACACACCTTCGGTCCAGTTGCGCGCCTCGGTCACCAGCGGCACGGTGTTGGAGCGGCGGCCGCCGAAGATGAAGGCGTCGATGGCCACGCCCTTGGGGTTGTCCCATTCGGGGTCGAGGGCCGGGTTGTTGGTGGCAGCCACGGTGAAGCGCGAGTTCGGATGCGCGGCCTTGGCACCGGTTTCCTTGGCGATCTGTGGGGTCCAGTCCTTGCCTTGCCAGTCGATGGCGTGGGCCGGCGCTTCGCCGTCCATGCCTTCCCACCACACGTCACCGTCGTCGGTCAGTGCGACGTTGGTGTAGATCACGTCGCGCTTGAGCGACTCCATGCAGTTCGGGTTGGTCTTGTAGTTGGTGCCGGGGGCGACGCCGAAATAACCCGCCTCGGGGTTGATGGCGTACATGCGGCCATCCTTGCCGGGCTTGACCCAGGCGATGTCATCACCGACGGTCGTGACCTTCCAGCCCTCGAAGCCCGAGGGCGGCACCAGCATGGCGAAGTTGGTCTTGCCGCAGGCGCTGGGGAAGGCAGCGGCCACGTGGTATTTCTTGCCCTGGGGATTGGTCACGCCCAGGATCAGCATGTGTTCGGCCAGCCAGCCTTCATCGCGACCCATATTGGAAGCAATGCGCAGGGCGAAGCACTTCTTACCCAGCAGGGCGTTGCCGCCGTAACCGGAGCCGTAGGACCAGATCTCGCGCGTCTCGGGGTAGTGCACGATGTACTTGGTCTGGTTGCATGGCCAGTTGCTGTCTTTCTGGCCCGGTTGCAGGGGGGCGCCCACGGTGTGCATGGCGGGCACGAAGTCGCCGTCGGTGCCCAGCACGTCGTAGACGGCCTTGCCCATGCGGGTCATGAGCTTCATGTTGACGGCCACATAGGGGCTGTCGGAGAGCTCGACACCAATGTGGGCGATATTGCTGCCCAGCGGGCCCATGGAGAAGGGCACCACATACATGGTGCGGCCTTTCATGCAGCCCTTGAAGAGGGCGGGCGTGCCGTCGGCCTTGCCGTACTGCATCAGCGCGCGCATCTCGGCGGGGTCGATCCAGTTGTTGGTCGGGCCGGCGTCGTCCTTGTGGGCCGAGCAGATGAAGGTGCGGTCTTCCACGCGGGCCACGTCGCTGGCGTCGGAGCGGCACAGGAAGCTGTTGGGGCGCTTGCTTTCGTTGAGCTTGGTGAAGGTGCCGGCGGACACCAGCAGATCGCACAGGCGCTGGTATTCGGCGTCGCTGCCGTCGCACCAGTAGATGGTGTCGGGCTGGCACAGGGCGGCCATGTCGGCCACCCAGGCGAGCAGCTTGGCATGTTTGACGTGGCCCGGGGCGTTCAGGTGGATGCCCTGCATCACGGGGGAATTCATGGGTCTAGGCTCCTGGTTATTGTGATCTGGGGCGGCGTCGGGTTGGTCCGCGAACACCGCTGCTGCAAATGATTGTAGGGACCGGCCTGTCAGTTACCGACCGGTTACAGGCAAAACCCATGCAAAACTTGCATGGGTTTATGCGATCGGCAGGGCCGGGCCAAGCCGGGCGCAGGCAAGCGCCGGTCGACGCGAATTCGCGGGAAAAGAGGGGGAAACAGGATCCCGCTGCCGGGGATCCGGACCGAAGCGCAGCACGCGGGCGGGTGGCCGCCGGCGCTGCGCCCGGAAATCAGGCCATGAAGACGGCGATGAAGGCGAGCAAGAAGATCATCAGGCCGCCGAGCACCGGGATGACCACCGGGGCCGAGTGCACGATGTTCTCGATCGGGTCGGAAGACTGTTCGGGCTGATGCTGGGACATGAGGGTTCCTATCTCTGACGGGATGAATCGGCGTGATTTTACATGGGCCGGCCGGCGCAACCGCGCAGCGTGCCTTGGGCGGACAGAGCCGTCAAGCCCTGCCCGCACGTTCAGCGAGGACTTCCCAGGCGCCGGGCTCTGCGTTATCGTGAATGCGTCACAGGACCCCATGGAGGGTGTTGCATGGTCAAGCGATTGCTGATGGGCAGGACGACCGGGCCGCTGCTGGTCTCGCCCGGCTTGCGCGAAGCGCCGGTGCTGGACCTCATGTGCTCGCACTTCGTGCTGACCCTGGTCGCCCGCATGGGGGGCGGCTTTAATGCGCGGCGCGATTTGCATGGCGTGATCGAGCTGGCTGGCCGCCATCTCGTCTGGCCGCAGCCCGTGCTGCAGCGCTTGCGGGAGTACCTGTCGCACCGTTGTGTCGGCAATGAGCAGTGGAGCGGCCACGAAGCGCTGGACGGGGAAGCCTTTCTGCTGCGTTATGGCGACTGGCGCGGGCCTTATGAAGAAGGCACGCTGTTTTTCTACCTCGACGACTATGCCAAGCAGCAGCCACGCGACCTGTCGCTGGTGCTGGCGGCCACCGGGGAC
>CAUPRZ010000177.1:0-5548 GCA_963513855.1 uncultured Hylemonella sp. | reverse complement strand
CTTGGAGCAGCCCACGCCCTGGTCGATCCAGCGCACCACGTAACCCAGGATGCCCTGGGCATTGTTCTCGATTTCCTGCGTGATTTCCTCGGCGCTCCAGTTGGGCTTGGCGGCGACGGGGATGGTCAGCAGGCCGGTCAACAACATGCCCTCCAGTGCCTTGAAGTTCTTGCCCGTGGCCTGCTGTTCCAGCTCGTCCTGGATGGCGGCCACATTGACCTGGTGATAGTGCAGGGCGTGCAAAGTGGCGGCGGTGGGCGAGGGCACCCAGGCGGTGTTGGCGCCGGCCTTGGGGTGCACGATCTTCTGCTTGAGCATGGCGGCCATGAGGTCGGGCATGGCCCACATGCCCTTGCCGATCTGCGCGCGGCCCTTGAGGCCGGTGGCCAGGCCTTCGAGCACATTGCTCTGCTCGTAGGCGGCGATCCACTCGGTGCCCTTCATGGCGGCCTTGCGGATCATGGGGCCGGCGTACATGGCGGTGTGCATTTCGTCGCCGGTGCGGTCCAGGAAGCCGGTGTTGATGAAGGCCACACGGCTCTTGGCCGCGGCAATACAGGCCTTGAGGTTGACGCTGGTGCGGCGCTCTTCGTCCATGATGCCCAGCTTGACCGTGTTCTCGGCCAGGCCCAGCAGCTGCTCGACGCGGGCGTAGAGCTCCGAGGCGAAGGCCACTTCGGCCGGGCCGTGCATCTTGGGCTTGACGATGTAGATGGAGCCGGTGCGCGAGTTGCGCACGCCGTTGACGGTGAGGCCCTTGAGGTCATGCACGGCGATGGCCGAGGTGATGACGGCGTCCATGATGCCCTCGTGGATCTCGCTGCCGTCGCCGTAGAGGATGGCCGGGTTGGTCATCAGGTGGCCGACGTTGCGGATGAAGAGCAGGGAACGGCCATGCAGCTTGATCTCTTCGCCGTTGGCGCCCTTGTAGACGCGGTCGGCGTTGAGGCGGCGCACAAAGGTCTTGCCGCCCTTGGCCACTTCTTCGGTCAGCGTGCCCTTGAGGATGCCCAGCCAGTTGTCATAGGCCAGCACCTTGTCGTCGGCGTCGACCACGGCCACGGAGTCCTCGAGGTCCAGGATGGTGGAGAGCGCGGCTTCGATCAGCAGGTCGCTGACGCCGGCGGCGTCGCTGCGGCCGATGGGCGTGCTGGGGTCGATCTGGATCTCGATGTGGATGCCGTTGTTGCGGATCAGGATGGCCGAGGGGGATGCCGCGCTGCCCTGGTAGCCGATGAACTTGTTGCCGTCCGCCAAGGTGGCTTTGCTGCCGTCCTTGAGCGTGACCACGAGCTTGCCGCCTTCGACGGTGTAGGCCGTGGAGTCGATGTGTGAGCCCTTGCGCAGGGTGGCCACACGGTCCAGCACATGGCGCGCGTATTCGATGACCTTGGCGCCGCGCTTGGGGTTGTAGCTCTTGCCATCAGCACCCACCTTGGTGGCGCCACCGTCTTCGGGCAGAGCGTCGGTGCCGTAGAGCGCGTCGTACAGCGAGCCCCAGCGTGCGTTGGCAGCGTTGAGCGCGTAACGTGCGTTGAGGATGGGCACCACGAGCTGCGGGCCGGCCTGCACGGCGAGTTCGGCGTCCACATTGGCGGTGTCACAGGCCACGCTCTCGGGCACGGGGACCAGGTAGCCGGTCTTTTCCAGGAAGGCGCGGTAGGCCTTCATGTCCTGGATGGGGCCGGGATTCGCCTTGTGCCAGCTGTCCATCTCGGTCTGCAGACGGTCACGTTCGGCCAGCAGGGCGGCGTTCTTGGGGCCCAAGTCATGAGCGATGGCGTCGAAGCCTTTCCAGAAGTCGGCGCTCTTGATGCCGGTGCCCGGCAGGACCTTGTCTTCAATGAAGCGGTAGAGCTGCGTGGCCACCTGCAGGCGGTGCGCTTGGGTGCGTTGTGTCATGGTGGGGACCTCCAAGTTTTGAAATCGGTTCAGGCGGCTGGAAAGAAGTCCAGCACGGCGCTGAAGCTGCTGCCGGTGCGCGTGGGCTGGGTACCTAGCTCTTCGAACGGCAGCGCATAACGGTTGACCCACAGGGTCTGGTAGCCATACCAGGTGGCGGCCAGGGCGTCCCAGCTGTTGCTGCTGACAAAGACGATCTGGGATGCACGCAAGCGGCATGCCTGTTCGCCCAGGGCATAGGCCTCGGGGTGGGTTTTGTACTTGCGCACGGCGTCCACGCTGATCACGTGGTCCAACAGGCCGTCCAGGCCTGCGCTGCGCACGGCGATGCCCAGCATCTCGGGGTCGCCGTTGGAAAGGATGCCGGTGACGATGCCGCGCGACTTGAGGGCCTGCAGCACCTCTTTGTTTTCAGGGAAGGCGCTCAGGTGCCGGTACTGGTTCATGAGCTGCAGCTCGGCCTCGGGCGTGAGGGTGAGCTTGAGGCGCTTGCAGGCGTAGCGCAGGCCGGCGAGCGTGAGCTGCCAGAAGGGCTGGTAGTGGGCGCCGCCGTTGCTGGTGGTGACCAGGCGGGTGTATTCGATCTGCTTCTCACGCCAGAGCAGGCCCAGGGCCTCGCCCTGGCCGGGGAAAAGCTGCTCCGCCACCAGTCCGACGCTGTAGACGTCGAACAGCGTGCCATAGGCGTCGAACAGCACGGCCTGGGGCGGCTGGGCTGACGACGAGGAGGCGCTGGCGCGGGGTTTGTCCATGCCTGAACTTTATTTGATACTTTCGTCGGCATTAATATAAAAATAATGCATAAATTGCAAACAAAAAGTATCGAATCGAGTTTTTGGACGCCAAAGGTATGATTTGAGCCTTCTGACGGCCCAAGTGACGATCCGCCGTCTTTTGCCGCCATCTCCGGTCCAAAGCCCGCCATTCCCATGTCCCTGCCCTTTGATCTGGTCGATCTGCGCCTCATGGTGCGCATTGACGAGGCCGACAGCCTGACCAAAGGCGCCGAGGCGGCCCATATGTCGGCCCCGGCGGCCAGCACCCGCATCAAGAACATCGAGGAAAGCCTGGGCGTCAAGCTGCTGCACCGCAGCTCCCAGGGCGTGACGCTCACGCCGCCCGGCCAGGCCCTGGTGCACCACGCCCGCCTGGTGCTGGGCCAGCTGGAGCACCTGCGCACCGACCTGCAGGAGTACGCCCGCGGCATCCGCGGCCATCTGCGGGTGCACGCCAACACCACGGCTCTGGGCGAGTTTTTGCCGCCGGTGCTGCGCGCTTACCTGCTGGCCCACCCCGACGTGAACGTGGACCTGCAGGAACGCCTGAGCCACGACATCGTGCGCGCCGTGTCCGAGGGGCAGACCGACATTGGCATCGTGGCCGGTCTGGTGCGCACCGAAAACCTGCAGGTGCTGCCCTACCGGCGCGACCGCCTGGTGCTGGTGGTTCCACAAGGCCACGCGCTGGCCGGCACCACCGCCGTGAGTTTTGCCGACACGCTGGACTACGACCACATCGGCCTGCACGAGAGCAGTGCTATCCGCGCCTTTTTGCAGCAGATCTGCGCGGGCCTGCACCGGCCCATGCAGCAGCGCATCCAGGTGAGCAACTTCGAGGCGGCCTGTCGTATGGTCGAAGCCTCGGTGGGCGTGGCCATCCTGCCGGGTTCGGCGGCGCACCGGCACGCACAGACCATGGGCATCGTCATCGTGCCCCTGGCCGACCCCTGGGCCGAACGGGCGATGCAGATCGTGGTGCGCAGCCTGGACGCGCTGCCGGCCTATGCGCGGGAACTGGTGGACCTGCTGGTGGAAGACGCGCGGCTGGGTTAGCTACACCTGCTTACGGTTGATACCCCGTTAGCCTTGCAGGCACGGACCGTGCTTACAGAGAATACTGTCTCTGTCTTTCCGGCCCGCCCGAGGCCCGTACCGCACCATGTTGCTCCGTTTCAAGATCTCTCTGCTGGCCGCCTTCGTTCTGTTCACCCTGCTGGGCATGGCTGCGCCCAGCATGAAGGCCCTGCTCATCGGCATCGCCGCCCTGGGCGTGTCCCTGGTCATAGCCATCGCCAACTTCGTCAAATCGGAACACCGGGCTGAACGCGAGCTGCACACGGTCCGCTGAAGACGCAAGCACCCCTATACGTCACACATCCCGCGCGAGCGAGAAGAAAACGGAAACGCCGGGCTAGCCCGGCGTTTCTCATGGGCGCGTGACGCGCCGCTCAGTCAGCGAACTGGCCGGCCGCGCGGATGGCCTTGCCCCACTTGTCCACTTCAGAGACCAGCCAGGCGCGCTGGCCGTCGGAAGTCTGGCGGGCGGCGGGCGGGATTTCGCCACCGAGGTCGGCCATGCGGTTCACGAAGGCCGGGTCCTTGAGCGCCTCACGCAGCGCGTCACCAAACCTCTGGATCACGGCGGCAGGTGTGCCCTTGGGCGCGTAGACACCGTGCCAGACGATGACCTCGAAGTCCTTCACGCCGCCTTCGTCCATGGTGGGCGCATCGGGCAGGGCCTTGATGCGCTGCTTGGTGGTCACGCCGTACATCTTGACGGTGCCAGCCTTGATGTGGGGCACGGTGTTGGTGGTCTGGTCGCACAGCAGGTCGACCTGGCCGCCCAGCAGGGCATTGAGCGCGGGGCCCGTGCCCGAGAAGGGCACCGTGGTGACCGTCACGCCCAGAGCCTGCTGGAACAGCGTGCCGCAGAGGTGCGAGACGGCGCCCAGGCCGGCGTTGGCCAGGTTGACCTTGTCGGCGTTGGCCTTGACGTAGCTCACCAGCTCGCCCATGTTCTTGGCGGCCATGTCCTTGCGCGCGATCATGGTCATGGGCACGTCCACGACGTTGCACACGTGCTCGAAATCGCTCACGGGTTTGTAGGCCATCTTGCGGTACAGGGCCGGGGCGGTGGCCATGCCGTTGTGGTGGATCAGGAAGGTGTAGCCGTCGGCCGGGGCCTTCATCACGAGGCTGGCAGCAATGGTGCCGCCCGCGCCCACCTTGTTCTCGACGACCACGCTCTGGCCCAGGGATCGGGTCATGGTGGCGGCCAGGGTGCGCGCCACGATGTCGGTGGGGCCGCCGGCCGAGAAGGGCACCACCAGCGCGATGGGCTTGGCCGGATAGGCCTGGGCCAGGGCGGCACCGCTGCCCAGGGCCAGGGTGGAGGCCACGGCAGCGGCGGTGAAAAGTCTGCGTTTCAGGTTCATGGTTTGTCGTCCTCTTTGTTGTGAAAGCCGGAGTCTTGATGCTCTGGCAGATGGCTTGCATGTGCAAGCCGGGTGATCCCTAAGACTCAGAAAGTCTTGTGGGAATTGCTGACAGCAGGCGGCCCACTTGTGGTGCGTCGGCGATGGCCCAGAGCCGCGCCATGGCCGTGCGCATCTCAGCCTCGCTGGCACCCCCGTGGTAAAGCGCGAGGCGCAGGGCCTTGTCTTCGAGTTCGGGGCGGGTAAGCGTGTTGCCCGGGTCGCCCTTGGGTTCGTCCACACGCCCCTGCAGCACACGACCGTCCGTGGTTTCCACACGCACCTTGCCGATCCAGCGCGCGGGGTAGGCGCTGTCCACCTCGGAGTCGAGTTCCATCACGACCTTGTCGTGGAAGGTGCTGACGTCAGCACTCTTGAAACTGGCGTCGAATT
>CAUPRZ010000176.1:0-5557 GCA_963513855.1 uncultured Hylemonella sp. | reverse complement strand
GTGGCTGGCGCTCATCCCACGCGCAGGTGAACTCGGCGTACAAGTTTCAGTGCACCAAGGGGCCCTTCATGTTGAGCCACTCGGCGTCTAACCCGTCGCTCAAGCGGACGTGCCTTCGGCACGCCGCTTACCTTCAACGTTAGCCATCGACATGACGACCCCTCCTATGTCGCCCAAGCGGACCTTTATTGCGCGCTTCGTTGGCCCCCTTGTGCCGGTGGGATTCGCTGCGTTTGGCATTTGGCTCTTAGTCTCCGGCCGGTATGTCTATCGTTCTACGCGCGGGAACTCGAGTGAGCTTGTTCTCCTTCCTCCTGATGCGTACATTGTTGGAGCATTTTTTATCTTTCTTGCTGTGCTGATTACCGCAATCGGTACGTCGGGGAAAAAGAGCTGGTGGCTTTTTATCGTGGGGTGCTTGGGAGCCGTTATGAGCTTTGCGGTTGAAGCCTGGCGACAGCTATCCGGGGTTGCTGTCTATGGCTAACCTTCCGGTCAAGCGCCGATCGCCTACAGCGTCGGCTTACCTCAAACGTTCAATGGCCTCCCAGAAAACCCCGTCATGACTCACGCCTACGTCGTCGGACAGATCACCGTCAAAGACCCCCTGAAATGGGCAGCGTACCGGGATCAGGTGCCCGGCACCTTGCAGCCCTGGGCGGGCGAGATGGTTTTTCGTGGCCGGCAGCGAGCGGCCCTGTCTGGCGTCAACCCGCATGCCGACATCGTGGTCATACGCTTCCCCAACCTTGCTGCGGCCGACGGGTGGTTCATGTCCGACGCCTACCAGGCGCTCATTCCGCTCAGGGAGCAGGCGGCCGACGTGCTGCTCACGTCGTATGAGACCTAGGGATGTTCTGATGAAAAAGCGCTCGGGGCTTGAGGCCGAAGCTGCATGAAGCGGTCAACCCTGTTCATGACCTGCATGGCCCTGTCGGCTTTGTCTGGGGGCCTGGGCTGTGTCCTAGCCGTGGTGGCGTGGCAGCGCGCCGGCCTGCCTTACAACGAAGAAGGCCACTACTTCGACGGTCTGGTGAACTACCAGCAGCAAAGCGTGCTGGTCTACGCCGTGCTGGCCCTGGCCGCCTTGCTGCTGGCTTTGGGGCTGGCCTGGCTTGCTCTCAAGATCCGTCGCCCAGCGCCATGACGCACCGTCCCCACGATGGCCCGGTCCTGGGCTTGCAGGACAGCCAGGTGAGCCGCATCGTCTCTGTCGGGGCCGATCTGCAGTTGTTCTTGTCCGCCGCGCACGTGTCATGCCCGGTGGGGTGGTTCAAGGAAGCGCCGGGTGAAAGCGTAGGGTATCTCGCGCCCGTGACCCTGATCTTCCGACGGGCCCGTTGGCAGGGTGAGCTGGCGCAGGGCTTGGGGCGTCTGGCCGAGAGCGAGGTAAGGGTGGACGGGCAGCGCCTGTCTGGCCTGTCCCTGCCTTTCAGGTGCGTGGCCCCGGTGCAGGCGCGGCTGGCCTTTGCCAGCGGTGTGGTGCTGGAGATCGAGGCCGATGCGCTGGAGGGCCCGCTGGACGGGCAGGAGTCATTCATGCCCTCATGGGCCTGTTAGGCTGGCGGTACAGTTTGAAGTGTTGCAAGGGATCAGGAGCCAGTATGTCTTTGTTCTGGATGGTGGTGAGTGTGGTGGCCCAGCTGGGCCTGGCCATGATGCTGTTCCTGCTGGTGGCGTTTTCCGGTGGCGGGATCGCTAACCAGGACAACATCAGCAAAAACGTGATCCTGGTGCTGGATGTGTCGCTGTATGTCCTGCCCCTGCTGTGTTTCATCAGCGCGGGCCTGATGATCCACGGTTATCTGTCGGGCGCTTCGGCGCGCACCTACTGGTGGCACCTGCTGCCCATCCCCCCGGCCATCGCCTATGTGGTGTTCGCACTGTCGCTCAGCGGCTCCTCGCGTTGAGCTGGGCTGATCAAGGAAGTTTTGGATGAACATGATGTTGTTGCACACCCCAGGCTCACGCCGCCGCCTGCTGGTCGCGGGCGCGGCCCTGGTTTTTTTGTCGGCCTGTGGCAAGCGCGCGCCCAAGGCCCAGGCCCTGCCCGCGGGCAGCACCGTGCTGGCCCTGGGTGATTCGCTGACCTCGGGTGTGGGTGCCGCTGCAGACACGGCTTATCCGACCGTGTTGCAGGAGTTGACCGGATGGCAGGTGGTGAACGGCGGTGTCTCGGGTGACACCACGGCCCAGGCTTTGGCGCGGCTGCCGGCCCTGTTGCAGGAGCACCAGCCTGCGCTGGTCATCGTGAGCATCGGCGGCAACGACTTCTTGCGCCAGATGAGCGCGGCCGGGGCCAAGGACACGATACGCGAGATCGTGCGCACAGCCCGTGCCGGTGGCGCGCAGGTGTTGCTGGTGGGCGTGCCCCAGGTCTCGCTGCTGGCCGCGGGGACCGGGCGGCTGAGCGACCATCCGCTGTACGTGGAGCTTGCCGAAGAGCTGAAGCTGCCGCTGCACGCCGATGGCTGGGCGGATGTGCTCTCCAAGCCCGAGCTGCGGGCCGACACTGTGCACGCCAACGCTCAGGGCTACCGCCAGTTTGCCGAGGGCCTGGTGCAGACGCTCCGAAAAATCGGCTGGTTGATTTAGGTCGCGCTGCTCACGTGCAGCACCCAGGCCGTCTTCTGCCAGGCCTGCACTTCTTCCTGCAGCAGCCAGGCCGACTGCGGGTAGCTGGCCGCCCATGCCTCGGGGTAGGCCAGCCGCACTTCCTTGCCCCCGTCCCATTCGAGCTGCAGGCCCTGTTGGTCCGGATCCCGCCGTGCGTGGCAGAGGATGACGGCCAGGCGCAGGGCCATGAGTTGCAGGGTGAAGGCTTCGTCGTCGAGCTGCAGGTCGAGCTTGCGGAGCTTGCCGCGGTGGCCCAGCACGAGCTGGCCCAGGCGGTGCAGTTCGTTCATGGTGAAACCGGCCGCATCGGCGTTGTCGAGGATGTAGGCGCCGTGCTTGTGATAGTCGCTGTGGGAGATGGCGCTGCCGATCTCGTGCAGCTGTGCGGCCCAGCCCAGCTTGTGCAGGTGGCGTTCCAGCTCGGGCAGCTCATGCGCGCTGGCAAGCTGGCGCATGAGCTGTTCGGCCACCTGGCTCACGCGCCGGGCCTGGGCCGGGTCGGCGTTGAAGGTGCGGGCCAGGCGCGCCACGCTGGTGCTGCGCTGATCGCTCTGTTCGTGTTCGCGGTCCAGCAGGTCGTAGAGCGCGCCGTGGCGCAGCGCCCCCTGGGCCACGTGCATCTCTTCGATGTTGAGCAGGGTGAAGAGGGCGCGCAGCACGCTGACGCCGCCGCCGATGACGGCACGGCGGTCGTCTTTCATGCCTTCGATGCGCAGGCGTTCGGCGCTGCCGGCCTTGAGCAGGCGGTCGAGCAGCCAGTCCAGGCCTTCGCGGGTGACCAGGCCTTCGGGCCAGCCAGCGGCCTGCAGCACGTCGCCCACGGCGCCGACAGTGCCGGAGGAGCCGTAGGCCACGTCCCAGTCTTCACGGCGGCAGCTGCCCTGGGCCTCGTCCAGCAGGGCCTGGGCCGCGACTTCGGCGGTCTCGAAGGCGGCGGCGCTGAAGTTGCCGTCGGGGAAATAACGCATGGACCAGGCCACGCTGCCCACGCGGTAGGAGTCCATGAAACGCGGGCGGTAGCCCTGGCCCAGGATGAGTTCGGTGGAGCGCCCGCCGATGTCGATGACCAGGCGGCGTTCATTGCTCTGCGGCAGCAGGTGGGTGACGCCCTGGTAGATCAGGCGCGCTTCTTCGCGACCGGAAATCACGTCGATGGGGACGCCCAGGATCTTCTGCGCACGTTCCAGGAAGACTTCGCGGTTGCGCGCCTCGCGCAGGGTTTGGGTGGCGACGGCGCGCACCTGGGATTTCTTGAAACCGGCCAGGCGTTCGGCAAAACGGCCCAGGCAGTCCCAACCACGCTGCATGGCGTCTTGCGTGAGGTTGCGGTCCGCGTCCAGGCCATTGCCCTGGCGCACGGTTTCCTTGAGGTACTCGCGGCGCTTGAGCAGGCCGTGGTCGAGCTGGGCGATTTCAAGCCGGAAGCTGTTGGAGCCCAGGTCGATGGCGGCGAGTTCGGTTCCGTTTTTCATGCGCGGCCTATTGTCGCCTAGCCGAGGATGCGGCCGTCCGCCGTGAGCATGCTCTGCGTGACATAGGCACTGGTGCGCCGCTGTGACTGGAAGCTGATGCGAAAGCCCGCCAGGTCCAGCTGGTTGCGGCGCTGGAAGGCCTGCAGGGCCTGGGCGCGGGTGGCGTTGGGGTCCAGGGTGGACAGCACGTCCTGCGCGTAGCGCGCAGCGATGTAACCGGCCAGGCTTTGTGGGGTGGGGGGTTCGTCAAACAGGCGGGCCAGGGTCTCGCGGTAGGCACGCACGATAGACAGGCCGGCCGTGACCATGGGCACGACCTGGGTGGCCATGACGGCGGTGTTGCGCGAGCCACCAAGCTGGTTGAGCGTCTGCAGGTTCACGTCGGCCAGGCCGATGACGTAACGCTGGCGGTCCTGCTTTTCCAGGCCCTGCGTGAACTGCGCCAGCTCGGGTGTGCCGCCGACAAAAAGCAGGATGGGCGGGGTCTGGGGCGTGAAGCGCTGGCCCAGCTGTTGCAGGGTGCCGGTGGGGGCGTAGGTCTGCAGGCGCAGCTGCAGCTGCAGGGTGCGCACGATACGCTGGACTTCGTTTTCGTACAGGCGCTGGTCCTGCGCCGAGGCGTAGACCACACCGAGTTCGGATACGCCGATGACCGAGAGCGAACGCAGGGCGTGGGCGATCTGTTCCTGGCGCGAGGCGAAGATGGGGAAGGTGCGGGCCTCGGTGTCGGGGGTGAGTTCCTGGTGTAGCCAGGGGGCGACGTGGGCGATCTCCAGCGGCTCCATGCGCAGCAGTTCCACCAGCTGGGCCGCCGTGCGGTCACCGGCTGTGCCGCACAGGGCCAGGCAGTGGGGCAGGGTGCGCACGGTCTCCAGCGCCTGGCGCAGGCTGGCGGGGCTGCCGTCCACCTCCAGCACGGTGTGCTGCACGGTGCGCCCGCGCAGGCCGCCGCGGAGGTTGAAGTCCTGCCAGGCGGCGCGTGAGCCGATGAGGAAGTCGCGCGAGACGTCGAGCTGAGTCTCGGACACATCCACGATCTGCACAACCTCGGGCACACGCAGGGCCGGCGGGCGTGCGGGCTGGGCGTGTGCTGCACCCAGCACGGGCAGGCTGGCGGCGGCGAGCAGGAGTTGGCGGCGGGTGGGGGCGAGGGTCATGGGAGCTGCTGCAGGGCGGTTCAAACGAACAGGCCCACGTGATGTGGGCCTGCGGGTGGGGCAGGCCGGCCCGTGTACAGGCCGGCTGGGTGGAATCAGCGACGCACCGGCGGCATCAACACGCGATCGACCACGTGCACCACGCCGTTGGTGGCGGCCACATCAGCCTTCACGACCATGGCGTCTTCCAGGGTGATGAACTGGCCGGCACGGGCCAGGGGCAGGTTCGTGCCCTGCACGCTCTTGACCGGGCCCTTGATGTCGGCGGCGGTCAGCTTGCCGGCCACGACGTGGAAGGTCAGCACGTCCTTG
>CAUPRZ010000175.1:0-5672 GCA_963513855.1 uncultured Hylemonella sp. | reverse complement strand
TCATCGCGCATCGCGCCATGCCAGACCATGAGGCCGACCGGCAGCTCGTCCGGCGCGTGACAGGGCAGGGTGAGGGCGCAACCGTCGAGCAGGTTGACCACGCCGGGGTTGCGCAGCAGCAGGCCGTTGAGGCGGAAGAAGGCTTCGTCGCACGCGGCGTCAAGCGCCGCATCCTTGCCAGTGCCCGGCAAGACCTCGGCCAAGGGGGGCGCCACGATGGGCACGGTGGGGGAGAGTACGGCGTCGAAGCTGTCCAGGGCCTGGCCGACGCGCGCGATCCAGTCGCGCCGCGCCTGTTGCAGGTCCAGGTAGTCGGCGGCGCTGATGGCCGCGCCGCGCTGGATGCGGGTGAGCACGCGCGGGTCGTACTGTGCGCTCTGTGCAGGCAGCAGGCGGCGGTGCCAGGCGTAGCTTTCGGCGGCGGAGAAGCCGCCGTTGGCCTGCAGGCCGGCAAGTTCATTCAGTGCGGGCAGGGCCAGCTCGTCGATGCGGGCGCCGGCGGTGCGCAGGGCCTGCACGCTGCGCTCGAAGGCGCGGGCCACCGTGGCGTCGACACCGTCGAACATGAGCTGCGGCACCACGGCCAGGCGGTAGCGCGCCAGCGGTGCCTCGCTGCGCACCACACGCCGTGCGGCCAGCACTTCGTGCACCAGAATAGCGTCGCGTACCGAGCGGGTCATGGCGCAGGCCGTGTCCAGCGTGGAAGACAGAGGCACGGTGCCGTCCAGTGGCACCAGGCGCTGGGTGCTCTTGAAGCCCACGATGCCCTGCAGGGCGGCCGGGATGCGGATGGAGCCGCCGGTGTCCGAGCCCAGACCGACAAAGGTGGCCCCGGCCGCCACGGAGACGGCCGCGCCGCTGGACGAACCGCCGGGCACACGCGGCACGTCGCTGGCTGCTGCATTGGCCGGGGTGCCGTAGTGCGGGTTGATGCCCACGCCCGAGTAGGCGAACTCGCTCATATTGGTGCGGCCGACCAGCGCGGCACCGGCGGCGCGCAGGCGGGCCACAGATGTCGCGTCGCATGTCGCCGTGGGGGCGTCGGACAGTACGGTGGAGCCGGCGCGGCTGACCTGGCCGGCTACGTCGAACAGGTCCTTGACCGAGACGGCCAGGCCAACCAGGGGCTGGCGGGCCGGGTCGGCTGCCGCTGCCTGGACGCGGGCGGCTTCAAAGTCGGTGTGCAGGAAGGCATGGCGGCAGATCGGGGACGCGGCCAGGGTGATGGCCCGTTCGATCTCGGCCCCGGGGCTGGACTGGCCGATACGCAGGCGCAGGCGGGTGGTGTGCAGGTCGGGGAGGGGTGTCATCAAGGGCGTGCCTGTGTTATACTCGTCGGGCTTTGCTGGAAGGGCTTGGCGCATCCCGCGCCGGCAGCCACAAAGTCAATCGCAAACCGGTCCATCCAGGTGTTGCTGCCGTTAGTAACGGTAACAAATCGGACCGGATTTTAGACCCAACCTTCGGAGTACTCTCATGTCCGTGACCATGCGTCAAATGCTGGAAGCCGGTGTCCATTTTGGTCACCAGACCCGCTTCTGGAACCCCAAGATGGCCCCCTTCATCTTCGGCCATCGCAACAAGATCCACATCATCAACCTGGAGAAGTCGCTGCCGATGTTCCAGGACGCAGCCAAGTTTGCCAAGCAACTGGCGGCCAAGCGCGGCACCATCCTGATGGTGGGCACCAAGCGCACCGCTCGCGATACCGTGGCTGCTGAAGCCCAGCGCGCTGGCGTGCCCTTTGTTGACCAGCGTTGGCTGGGCGGCATGCTGACCAACTTCAAGACCGTCAAGACCTCGATCAAGCGTCTGAAGGACATGAAGGCCCAGCAGGAAGTTGGTCTGGATGCCATGAGCAAGAAGGAACAGCTGATGTTCGCCCGTGAACTCGAGAAGCTCGAGAAGGACATCGGCGGCATCCAGGACATGAACACCCTGCCGGACGCGATCTTCGTGATCGACGTCGGTTACCACAAGATCGCCATTGCCGAAGCCAAGAAGCTGGGCATCCCGCTGATCGGTGTGGTCGACTCCAACCATTCGCCCGAAGGCATCGACTACGTGATTCCTGGCAACGACGACTCGTCCAAGGCCGTGACCCTGTACGCCCGCGGCATCGCCGACGCCATCCTGGAAGGCCGTGCCAACGCCGTGGATGACGTGGTCAAGGCCGTGGCTTCCGAGAGCGGCGACGAATTCGTGGAAGTGAACGAAGCTTCCGCCTGATCCGGTCCCGACCCGCAAAAAGGGGCGCTGTGTGCCCCTTTTTTTTAGCCCCAATCTGATTTGAATTGAAGACGGAGTAAGAAGATGGCTGCAATTACCGCAAGCATGGTCGCTGAACTGCGCGCCAAGACCGACGCCCCCATGATGGAGTGCAAGAAGGCCCTGACCGAGGCCGACGGCGACATGGCCAAGGCCGAAGAGCTGTTGCGTGTCAAGCTCGGCACCAAGGCCGGCAAGGCCGCCTCGCGTGTGACCGCCGAAGGCGTGGTGACCAGCTCGATCAACGGCACGACCGGTGCCCTGATCGAAATCAATTGCGAAACCGATTTCGTGACCAAGAACGACAGCTTCCTGGCCCTGGCCCAGGCGGCTGCCGACCTGATCGCCAAGCACAAGCCGGCCGATGTGGCTGCCCTGGGCGCGCTGCCCTACAGCCAGGACGGCTTCGGCCCCACGCTGGAAGACGTGCGCAAGGGCCTGATCGGCAAGATCGGCGAGAACATGAGCTTCCGCCGCTTCAAGCACTTCTCCTCGGGCACCAAGCTGGCCGCCTATCTGCACGGCACGCGCATCGGTGTGGTGGTCGAGTTCGACGGTGAAGAAGCCGCTGCCAAGGACGTGGCCATGCACGTGGCCGCCATGAAGCCGGTGGCGCTGACCAGCGCCGACGTGCCGGCCGAGCTGATTGAAAAAGAACGTGCCGTTGCCGCAGGCAAGGCCGACGAAGATCGCAAGATCGCTGAAGCCGCCGGCAAGCCGGCACAACCTGCCGACATCGTTGCCAAGCGCATCGAGGGTGGTGTGCAGAAGTTCCTGAAGGAAGTGTCGCTGTTCAACCAGCCCTTCGTGAAGAACGACAAGCAGACCGTCGAGCAGATGCTCAAGGCCGCTGGCACCACCGTCAAGGGTTTCACCCTCTACGTGGTGGGCGAGGGCATCGAGAAGAAGGTCGACGACTTTGCTGCCGAAGTGGCTGCCCAGGTGGCTGCCGCCAAGCAGGCGGGCTGATCGTCACAGATACCGTCCGGTCGAGCCGACCGGACGGGTGAAATCCTGTAAATTCCGGCTGTTCACCACATTCAATCCACCACATTCTCCCGGGAGCCCTGCATGTCCAACCCCAAGCCAGCCCATAAGCGCATCTTGCTCAAGCTGTCCGGGGAGGCTCTGATGGGTGACGATGCCTTTGGCATCAACCATGCGACCATCCAGCGCATGGTGCAGGAAGTGGCGGAGGTCACGCGTCTGGGCGTGGAGGTGGCGGTGGTCATCGGCGGCGGCAACATCTTCCGCGGCGTGGCGGGCGGTTCGGTGGGTATGGACCGGGCCACGGCCGACTACATGGGCATGCTGGCCACGGTGATGAACGCGCTGGCCCTGGCTGACACCATGAACAAGGCCGGTCTGACCGCCCGCGTGATGTCGGCCATTGCCATCGAGCAGGTGGTCGAGCCCTATGTGCGTCCCAAGGCCCTGCAGTACCTCGAAGAGGGCAAGGTCGTGGTTTTTGCGGCCGGTACCGGCAACCCCTTCTTCACCACCGACACGGCCGCTGCGCTGCGTGGCGCCGAGATCGGGGCCGAGATCGTGCTCAAGGCGACCAAGGTGGATGGCGTCTACAGCGCCGATCCGAACAAGGACAAGACGGCCACCCGTTACAGCAAGATTTCCTTCGACGAAGCGATCTCGAAAAATCTCGGCATCATGGACGCCACGGCTTTTGCGCTGTGCCGCGACCAGAAGTTGCCGATCAAGGTGTTTTCCATTTTCAAGCACGGCGCGCTCAAGCGTGTCGTGATGGGTGAGGACGAGGGCACGCTGGTCTACGCCTGAGCGCAGCCGCTGATGCCGCAGAGGAGCTAAGCATGACGATTGCAGACATCAAGAAGAACCTGGAAACCAAGATGGATCAGTCCATCGAGGCCCTGAAGAACCATCTGTCCAAGATCCGCACGGGCCGCGCCAACCCGTCGCTGCTCGATTCCGTGCAGGTCGAGTACTACGGCTCCACGGTGCCGCTGAGCCAGGTGGCCAACGTCAACCTGCTCGACGCCCGCACCATCAGCGTGCAGCCCTGGGAAAAGGGCATGGGCGCCAAGATCGAGAAGGCCATCCGCGAAAGCGATCTGGGCCTGAACCCGGCCTCCATGGGCGACCTGATCCGTGTGCCCATGCCGCCCATGAGCGAGGAGCGCCGCAAGGAGATGACCAAGCTGGTGCGCACCGAGGGCGAAAACGCCAAAATCGCTGTGCGCAATCTGCGCCGTGATGCCAACGAAGCCGTCAAGAAGCTGGTGAAGGACAAGGAAGCCTCTGAAGACGATCAGAAGCGCTCGGAAAACGACATCCAGAAGCTGACCGACAAACACGTTGCCACCATCGACCAGCTGGTGGCCGGCAAGGAACAGGAAGTGATGGCCGTCTGAGACTGGCCGTCTTTCGCCTGCAGCCATGACCCAGACCGACGGCACGCCGCAGCACATCGCCATCGTCATGGATGGCAACGGCCGTTGGGCCACCAAACGTTTTCTGCCGCGACTGGCGGGCCATCGCCAAGGCATGGAAAGCCTGCGCCGCTGCATCCGGGCCTGCCTGGACCGGAACGTGGCTGTGCTGACCGTTTTTGCCTTTTCTTCCGAGAACTGGAACCGCCCCGCCGACGAGGTGTCCGGTCTGATGGACCTGCTGGGCACGGCCCTTGCCCGGGAGATGCCGCAGATGCTGGCCGATGGTGTGCAGGTGCACTTTGTCGGCGAACGTGCCGGGCTGTCGGACAAGGTGCGTGCCGGTCTGGACCAAGCTGAGGCCGCTTCCGCCGGCAACAGCCGCCTGGTGCTCAACGTCTGCTTCAACTACGGCGGCCGCTGGGACATTGCCCAGGCCGCGGCCCGATTGGCGGCCCAGGGTGCGCCCATCACCGAACTCTCCCTGCACCAGGCCATGGCCATGGCCCATGTGCCGGACCCCGATCTCATCATCCGTACCGGCGGCGAGCTGCGCCTGAGCAATTTCCTGCTCTGGCAGGCCGCCTACGCCGAACTCTCATTCAGCGACAAGCTCTGGCCCGACTTTGACGAAGTGGAGTTGGATCGCGCCATCGGCGAGTACCAGCGCCGCGAACGCCGATACGGCAAGACCTCCGAACAGCTGGCGCCGGCGGTCCGCAAGCCGCAGGCGGCCTGAGGAACACCCCATGCTCAAGCAGCGCATCATCACGGCCATCGTCCTGCTGCTTTTTCTGCTGCCGGCGCTTTTCCATTCCGACACGTTGTACTGGCGCCTGATCACCCTGGTGCTGATCGCGGCGGGCGGCTGGGAGTGGGGGCGGCTCAATGGTCTCGGGACCTATGGGTCCTGGCTCGGGGGCTTTGGCTCTCTTGTGGCCTGTGTCATGGCCTGGGACCTGGGTCTGCTGGCGCGGCCCCAACCCCTGCTCTGGACTC
>CAUPRZ010000174.1:0-5687 GCA_963513855.1 uncultured Hylemonella sp. | reverse complement strand
TGCCCAGCAGGGGCACCAGGATCTGGAGCCAGTAGCCATGCGTACGCGCCTCGCCCGGCTGCTCACCCAGCAGCTTCTGCAAGACCTCCAGGAAAACCTCCGGACGCAGGGGATTGCGTTCAGGGCGAACCTGCGCAAAACCCATCAGGGCACTGACCAGGGCATTGAGATCGGAGAGCTCCAGCTCGGATTCCAGCAGCACCTGCTGCAAACCACGCACCGTGCTGATGCGCTGCTGCACCTGCTGCTCATCCATGAGCTCCAGCTGCTCGAAGCGGATGCTGGACGGGCCAGAATCCGCGATCGTGCTGACCGGGTTGTCGCCGAGTTCACGCGTGAAAGCCTGGTACAGCATCTCCGGATAACGCTTGCGCAGATCCGGTGATGCCTGCAGCAAGCCCATGACAGCGCGCGCACGATGGTCGCGCTCGGCCAGATCCCGCGTCTGCTCGGCGTACCGCCGCAGGCCCTCGCGGCCCTCGCGCAGCAGCTCGTCCATGATGTTGAGGCCCCGGCCGGCGGCCTCCTGCAGCAGGGCCGTCAACTGGGGCGACGGAGCAATAGGAGTGGGACGTGTGATCATGGCCTTTGCGTTGCGACTCTATCGGTTCAGGAACAGGCAGCCCGACCGGGCTGCCGTCCCCAGCATCATTTCAGTGCCTTGAAACGCACACGATGCGGCTTGGCGCCCTCTTCACCCAGGCGCTTCTTCTTGTCGGCCTCGTACTCCTGGTAGTTGCCGTCGAAGAAGGTCCACTGGCTGTCGCCTTCGGCGGCCAGGATGTGGGTGCAGATGCGGTCCAGGAACCAGCGGTCGTGGCTGATGACCATGACCGAGCCGGCGAACTCCAGCAGCGCGTCTTCCAGCGCACGCAGGGTTTCCACGTCCAGGTCGTTGGAAGGCTCGTCCAGCAACAGGGTGTTGCCGCCGGCGATCAGGGTCTTGGCCAGGTGCAGGCGACCGCGCTCACCGCCCGACAGCGTGCCCACGCGTTTCTGCTGGTCACCCCCGTTGAAGTTGAAACGGCCGCAGTAGGCGCGGCTGGCCATCTGGAACTTGCCCACGGTCAGGATGTCCAGCCCGCCAGACACGTCTTCCCAGACGGTCTTCTCGTTGGCCAGGTCGTCACGGGTCTGGTCGACAAAAGCCATCTTCACGGTCTGGCCGATCTTGACCTCACCGCTGTCCGGCGTTTCCTTGCCGGCGATCAGCTTGAACAACGTCGACTTGCCGGCACCGTTGGGGCCGATGATGCCGACGATGGCGCCGGCCGGCACCTTGAAGCTCAGGTTGTCGATCAGCAGACGGTCACCAAAGGACTTGCTGACGTTCTTGAACTCGATGACTTCATTGCCCAGGCGATCGGCCACGGGGATGAAGATTTCCTGTGTCTCGTTGCGCTTCTGGTATTCGAAGTCGGACAGTTCCTCGAAGCGGGCCAGACGGGCCTTGCTCTTGGCCTGGCGCGCCTTGGGGTTCTGGCGCGACCATTCCAGTTCCTTCTTCAGGGCCTTGGCGCGGGACTCTTCGCCCTTCTGCTCCTGCTCCAGACGGGCCTGCTTCTGATCCAGCCAGGTGGAGTAGTTGCCCTTCCAGGGAATGCCGGAGCCGCGGTCCATTTCCAGGATCCATTCGGCGGCGTTGTCCAGGAAATAACGGTCGTGGGTGATGGCCACCACAGTGCCGGAATATCGCTGCAGGAACTGCTCCAGCCAGTCCACCGATTCGGCGTCCAGGTGGTTGGTCGGCTCGTCCAGCAGCAGCATGTCGGGTTTGGACAGCAGCAGGCGGCACAGGGCCACACGGCGCTTCTCGCCACCCGAGAGCTTGCCGATCACGGCATCCCAGGGTGGCAGGCGCAGGGCGTCAGCCGCGATTTCCAGCTGGTGGTCACCACCGTCACCGGCGGTGGCGATGATGGCTTCGAGCTTGGCCTGTTCGGCGGCCAGGGCGTCGAAGTCGGCGTTCTCGTCCGCATAGGCGGCATAGACCTCTTCCAGGCGGGCCTGGGCGGCCTTGGATTCGCCCATGCCGCCTTCGACGGCTTGGCGCACGGTTTCAGTCGGGTCGAGCTGGGGCTCCTGCGGCAGATAACCGATCTTCAGGCCGGCCATGGGGATGGCCTCGCCCTCGAATTCCTTGTCGACGCCAGCCATGATCTTGAGCAGGGTGGACTTGCCCGAGCCGTTGAGGCCCAGCACGCCGATCTTGGCGCCGGGGAAAAAGGACAGGGAAATGTCCTTGAGGATGTAACGCTTCGGCGGAATGATCTTGCCGAGGCGATTCATGGAAAAGACGTATTGGGCCATGGGCTGTGATTCTGCGGGTAAAGCTCGCATTATCCTAGGTAGGAGTTCACAGTGTGGGCGCCGGCCTGCGCCACCCCCCGGTCTCAGGCCTTGGGCGTCTTCTTGCGCTCGTTCATCAAGGCGGCCTGGGCCACGGCGTCCAGGGCGTTGTCCACCATGTGGCGCTCGGAGACGATGCGCATGAGGCCACGTGTACGCAGCTGCTCCATGGTCCGGCGCGACATGGAATGCGCCAGGCCCTTGCCTGAAATGAACATGAAAAGCGTACGGTGCGGGCTGGCCCAGGTCAGCTGGGCACGGACCCACTCCCCCTTGAGCTGCAGTTCGACCCAGCAACCGATGGCCAGGTCCGCCGCATTCCAGCTGGAAGACACCGGGGCCCCGGTCGTACCCGCCTCCATGACATCCCCCTCAGGCAGGTAACCGGCCTCGTCAGCCTCATGGCCGGCCATCCAGATCGGGTCGGCGTCGCTGGCCCCGATGGCACCAAAGCCCGTGCTTTCCTCGCCCGGATCGTGCGAGAACTCCTCGGGCAGATCGTCGCCTGCGCCTCCCAGCTCGGTCACCTCCAGGCCTTCGACCGGCCCGCCGAGCTCCTCGGGCATCACGCCGGGCACCATGGGCCTGGCTGGCTGCGGCACCGGCTGGGCCACGGGCTTGACCTTGGGCGCCTCAAAAGCCTTTTCATGCAGGGCAATCAGATCGTCCAGGAAACGCGGAATGCGCTCCGGCGGATAGTTGATGAGCTGCAGGCCCTGGCGCAACTTGACCAGCAGATTGGGCACCGCCTGCACCAGGCGGCTGCGGTTGCGCCGGGCCAGCTTGGACTGCACGCTCCAGAGCAGATCTTCCACCAGGGCCAGATAACCCTCCGGATCGTCTTGCCCTTCGGCCCGCAGCTGCGACTCGGCCACCACCTGGGACCAGGGGCCACACAGGAAGACGGCGACAAAGTCCGGAATCTTCTTGTCCTGCATGCGCTCCTGGAAATCGGCCGCCAGGCGCTGGGCCAGCAGGCTGCGCTGCTCGGCATGCATGAGGGCACGGGCGGCATCCTCCTGCTTGGCCTTGAGCTCCAGATCCACCCGGGCCCACTGGTTATCGAGCATGGTCAGCGCCCGGGCAAACGACTCGGGATGGCCATCGCTGCCCAGCAGTTCGAGCACGGCCGAGGTAACCATCTTGAGGAAACGCTGGAAGCGCTCGTCGTTCTCCGTCTTGTAGCCCAGGCTCTGGTGCGTGATGCGGTCCAGAAACTGACGGGCCGGGTGGCGCTTGTCGCTGAAGAAACGCGGATCACTCTGCGCCAGGCGCAGCAGTAGCGGCTCGAGTTCCTTGACCTGGGTCCGCACCGGCAGCAACAAACGCTGATCCTTGACCAGGTTCTCCAGCATGAGACGAACGACTTCCTCGCCCAATTGCTGGCCCAGCTCACGGTTCATATTGCCGCTGCTTCCCTTGGCAATGACCTTGGCATCCTTGAGGGCGCGCTCGCTCAGACGCTTGATCATGGGCTCAACCATCTTGAGGTCTTCGAGCGCCACCATCGATGCCGGCACCGTGTGCATGAAATCCTTGCCCCGGTTGTTGTTGCCGCCGCCCAGTTCAATCTCGGTGGTCAGCAGCTTGCGCAGCTTGTCCAGCGTCAGCATGGTGCGGGTCACGGGGTTTTCGACCGGCCGGCCACCGGCTTCGGTGACTGTGGCCGTCAGCAGCGGCACGACCGGCTCGATGCCCTGGGAACGCAGCCAGTCGGCCAGTTCCTTGTAGAGCGAGTGCAGGCTGTTGCCCAGGATGCTGGCGGCCGGTGTGATCAACGCGGTACGCGCCTGCTCGCTGGGCACATGCTGCAGCAGCGTCTCGCGAAGCGCGCGGGCAAAGGTCTCGGGACGCAGGGGGTTCAGGTGGGCCTGCACCGACATCCAACCCATCAGGCTGCTGATCAGGGCGTTGAGCGGCGGAATCACCTCGTCGGTGGCGAACTGGATCTCCTGCTGCGCGAGCGCAAATTCGATATTGGCTTCAAGCTGGCCCTCATCGAGCAGCTGGATGTCGTCAAAACGCACCAGGGCTTCGGGGTCACTCGCGTGGCTGCCGCTGCGGTAGATGGCCAGGCGCAGTTGCACGCCGAAGGTGGCACGCACCGCATCAGCCTGGCGCCGCAGTTCCTCGACGATGGGCTGACTCAGCGAACGCTGACCGATCTTGGAGACCTTGCCACCAGACTGGTTCAAGGCGATGCCCAGGCCCTTGATCACGTCATCGATCAGGGCGCTGGATTGCTCCAGCACCGTTTCGATGCAATCGTGCAGGGATGGCTTTTCGGCGGTCGGATCATCCGACACACCCAGGCGCCGCGAAAGGAATTTCTTCATGGGGGGAAAACAGGGTCCATCGGAACCGGGTCCGACACTTGTTACATTTTCTCCTCGACTGCGCGACGAGCATACACGCGAACTACATTTGCTTACGGGTATGACAAAAATGATCACAGATCGCACATAAAAGTCGTCCGACCACCCCATTTACAGCCTGCCGACCCGGTCACGGCCGAAGCATGCGACAATGGCACCCGTTGCCGTTCAGTTGCGCGCAACATCAGCACACTGCTGGGGGCTTAGTCACCGCGTCCTGCGGATCGATGGTCCCACCCTTGAACCCTATCTGCCTTTGACTGGCCAGGTGCCCCAGGTACCTGTACTGGCCGATATCCCAGCGCCCGGATGGGCGCCATCTACATGAACTTTGAAGATCTGAAACTGGCTCCGGCCATCCTGAAGGCTGTGCGCGAGCAGGGCTACGAGACCCCCACGGCCATCCAGGCCCAGGCCATCCCGCTGGTACTTGAGGGCCACGACCTGCTGGGCGGCGCCCAAACCGGTACCGGCAAGACCGCCGCCTTCACCCTGCCCCTGCTGCATCGCCTCACCATGAGCCGCAGCGCCCAAAACAAATGGGGCGGCACCGGCATCCGCGCCCTGGTCCTCACGCCCACGCGTGAGCTGGCCGCCCAGGTCGAGGAATCGGTCCAGACCTATGGCAAGTACCTGCAACTGAGCTCCACCGTCGTCTTCGGCGGTGTGGGCATGAACCCGCAGATCAACCGCCTCAAGAAGGGCGTCGACATCCTGGTGGCCACCCCGGGTCGCCTGCTGGACCTGCAGCAACAGGGTTTCCTGGACCTGTCCACGGTGCAGACCCTGGTGCTCGACGAAGCCGACCGCATGCTGGACATGGGCTTCATCCACGACGTGAAGAAGGTGCTGGCACTGGTGCCCAAGGACAAGCAGAGCCTGCTGTTCTCCGCCACCTTCAGCGACGAGATCCGTGACCTGGCCAACGGCCTGCTCAAGAACCCGCAAAGCGTGCAAGTCACG
>CAUPRZ010000173.1:0-5749 GCA_963513855.1 uncultured Hylemonella sp. | reverse complement strand
TGGTGGTCCGGTGCAGCAAACGCGCACCGAACCAGTCCTCGACCGCAGCGAGATAACGGCTGACCATCGCGGCCGACATTTCCAGATGCTCGGCCGTCTGGGTCAGGCTGCCGCGATCGGCCACTTCAACGAAGATGCGTACGGCTGTGAGGCGGTCCATTCAATCGATGTATGCAATAAATAATCAACTAATACGCAGTTTATCAATCATTTTGCAATAGATAAAGTTCGTTTCGTCCCATCCACCACGTCTTCTCACCAGGAGCCCCCTATGTTCTTCCTCAAGCAAATCAGCCACTTCATCCTCCCCGCCCTGACGCTGGGCGTTGTGGCCTCCACCGGCGCGGGCGCACAAACCCCGGCCCCGCTGGCCGTGAAGGTCTACAACGCCGACGGCAACAGCTTCCACGTCAATGCCGTCGTGGTCAGCGGCAAGACCGAGGCCATCGTGATCGACAGCGGCTTCACCCGCGCCGATGCCCTGCGCGTGGCGGCCAATGTGCTCGATAGCGGCAAGACGCTGAAGACCATCTTCATCAGCAATGCCGACCCCGATTTCTACTTCGGTGCCGAAGTGCTCAAGAGCTATTTCCCGCAGGCCCAGGTGCTGACGACCCCGGCCGTGCGCGAAAAGATCGAAGCCAAGCTGGCCGGCAAGCTGGCTTTCTGGGCACCGAAGATGGGAGCCAATGCACCGCAAAAGCCGATCGTGCCTGAACTGCTGCAGGGCACGACCCTGGGCGTCGACGGCGAGACCATCGAGGTGCGCGGCACCACGGGGGAGCTGGCCCACCGGCCTTATGTGTGGATTCCGTCCATCAAGACCATCGCCGGCAACATCGCCATCTTCGGCAAGCTGCATGTGTGGACAGCCGACACCCAGAAGGCCAGCGAACGCAAAGCCTGGTTCGCCCAGCTGGATGAGATCGAAGCGCTCAAGCCCACCACCGTTGTGCCCGGCCATATGGCCGCCGGCACGGCACTGGACAGCAGCGCCATCCGCTACACCCGAGAGTACCTGCAGCGTTTCGATGTGGAAGCCGCCAAGGCCAAGACCGGTGCAGAGTTGATCGAAGCCATGAAAAAGGCTTACCCGCAAGCCGGCCTGGGCATCGCGCTGGACATCGGTGCCAAGGTCAACAAGGGCGAAATGCAGTGGTGAGCCGCTGAACTGTCTTCCGCACGGCCTTCTTGGGCGGTGCGGGAGACAGCATTTGCCTTTCCTTCATGCAAACACTTTGATCAGCCATCCATCATGAACACGACGACCCTGCATTACATCTACGACCCGCTTTGCGGCTGGTGCTACGGTGCGGCCCCGCTGGTGAAAGCGGCGCGTGCCGTCCTCCCTGTGCGCCCGCACGGTGGCGGCATGATGGCGGGCGCCCGCCGTCAGCGTGTGACGCCACAGCTCCGCGAATACGTGAAGCCGCATGACGCACGGATCGCACAACTGAGTGGGCAGCGTTTCGGCGAGGCTTATCTTGAAGGCCTGTTGCGTGACACAGATGCCGTGTTCGATTCCGAGCCCCCGACTGCTGCCATGCTGGCCGCTGAAGCGATGGCCGGCCGCGGGCTGGACATGCTGGCCCAACTGCAAGTGGCGCACTATGTCGAAGGTCGTCGTATCGCGGATCGTGCGATCCTGATCGACGTGGCGGCCACACTCGGTCTTGACCCCGCCGCCTACGCTGACGCACTGGATCACCAGTCTGGTGACGCGGTGCGAGCCCATTTCCATGCAACCCAGGCTCTGATGGCCCAGGTCGGTGCCCAGGGTTTCCCGAGCGTGGTGCTCGAAACCGGGGGTGTCCTGAAAAACGTGAACCTTGCAAGCTACCTGGGCCGTCCGCATGACTTCCAGGACTGGCTGCGCAGCCAGACCCACACGACTGAAACGCCCTCAGTAGCCGACACCTTCGCTTGCGACGCCAATGGCTGCGCCATCTGAATCTTGGAAACTGAGATGAAAACCAATCTGCAGATCGTCGCCGACCACTACGCCGCATCGGCACGCCAGGACCTCGCCGGCATGATGGCTGATGTATCCCCCGAGGTGGCCTGGACCGAGATGGCAGGTTTCCCATGCGCCGGCACCTGGATCGGCCCGGATCAGGTTGTCGCCCAGGTCTTCGCCGTGCTCCGCCGTGAATGGCAGGACTACCGCTTTACCCTGGAACAGATCATCGACGGGGGCGAACAATTGGTGGGCACCGGAACCTACTCTGGCATCTACCGCAAGACACACAAGCCCATGCAGGCGCGAGCCACCCATGTGTGGCGGCTTGCCGGCGGGAAAATCGTTAGGTTCGAACAATTCACCGACACCTTGCTGGTCGCGCAAGCCATGCAGGACTGATCCGACTCCGCTACAGCACCCCAGGCACGAGGTGCTCAAGCCCCTGGGCAACTGCTCATCGAATCAGGGATCCGAGGACTTGCCGCCTCGCTTATAGCCCGATGCCACCCACCGCCTGGAACAGGGCCTTCAACTTCTCAGCCTCAATGTTCCGCGTGATGAAGACGATGCGTGAGCCCTGGTCCTCGCTGGGCCAGCGGTCCAGCGTGACGGGCGGGTGGAAGACATGGCCCACACCCTGCACGACGACGGGGCGCCCCTCCACATTCACGATGCCTTTGACGCGCAGCATGTCCTGTCCACGCAGCGAGATCAGCAACTCCATGGCGGCCGAAAAAGCCGCCCAGGCAAAGGGCTCGTCAAAGCGCAGGGCCAGGGTGCGCACCGAGGGGTGGTGCCGGCCGGCCAGCCGGCTGGCCAGGTAATCCGCATCGGCCCCCTCCCCCTCCTTGGGACTGAGTTCACCGAGGAAACGCAGGGTGTCGGGGCTGGCGCGTTGGCTCTGCAGGCCCAGGCCTTTGAGTTCGCGCGGATGCACGTCGCCCTGGGTGCAGCGCCGGATGTCGGCCCGCGGGTTGATGGCGGCAATCTCGGCCATCAGGTCGTCCACCGCCTCGGCGCTCGCCAGGTCGCCCTTGCTGATGTAGATGCGGTCGGCCAGCGCGATCTGCTGCTGGCTTTCGGGTTGCTGCGCCAGCTGGTCACGCGCGTTGACCGCGTCCACCAGGGTCACCACACCATCGAGGCGGTAATGCGCGCCCAGCATGGTGTCGGTGGACAGGGTCTGAATCACGGGGCCGGGGTCGGCCAGACCTGTGGTCTCGATGATCACGCGGTCGAAGTCGGGAATGACCCCGGCGCGGCGGTCGCCAAAGAGTTCACGCAGGGTGTCCTGCAGATCGGTGCGCACGCTGCAGCACAGGCAGCCATTGGCCAGCAGGCTGACGTTTTCGGTCGACATCTTGACGAGGTCGTTGTCGATGCCGATCTCGCCGATCTCGTTGATGACCACGGCCACCCGGTCCATGTCCGGATGACGGATGAGCCGGCTGATCAGCGTGGTCTTGCCAGCCCCTAGGAAACCGGTGATCAGGGTGACGGGGATCTTGCCGGCGAGCGCGTCACGCTCGCCGGCTGTCGCGGACCAATCAGACATTCATTTCGAGGATGTAGAGACCACCGCTGAAACGGTCGACCGTGTAGACAATCTTGCGCTCGTCGACGTAGACGTCGTTGAGCTGCACCGCACCGCGCGAAGACAGGGCCGGTGTCGGCGGCACGTAGTAAGCGACCTCTTGCACCTGGTAAGGATTGCTGGTGTCGTAGACGCGCACGCCGGCGTTGAAGAAGGTGCCGATGAACAGCGTCTCCGAGCGGAAGGAACAGGGCACCGGCAGGTTCTCGTGCAGATTGTGCGCGCCGAAACGGCCGCCGCGCTTGGCGAAGGTGTCGTAGGGCGGGGCCGGGAAGGTGCCGATGGGCAGGGGGTTGGCATCCGTGCGCGAGTCCACCACCCAGACCAGCTTGGGCCAGTCCTTGCCGTCGTCCTGCACACACTCGTCGGACACGATCCACAGATTGCGCTCGAACAAGGGCAGCACCGTGTGGGTGAAGCCGTTGAAGGGCGGCGAATGGTTCCAGTGCGACACCAGCTTGATGTCTGCAGGGTTGCCGATGTCGAGCACGATGGCGCCGCCGTCGATGTAACCCACGTAAGCGCGGTCCGGGCGCTGGGGGAAGACGTTGGTGTTGTGGGCGCGGAAGCCCGTGTCGAACTGCGCGGGCAGGCGCGGCGGCGGCGGGGCCACATCGCCTTCACGGGTACCGGGGTACCACCAGCGGCCCTTCTCGAAGGGCTTGGTCGGGTCGGAGATGTCGATGATGCGGTAGATCTGGTCGTCCTTGGGATTGCGCGGCTGGAAGTCCGGCGCGCCCGAGGAGATGTGCACGGTCTTGCCGTCCACGAACCAGACCGCATGCACCCCGCGCGAATACGGGCCCGAGCAGTCGAAGTGCGAGAGCAGGCGCGGCTCTTCCGGTTTGCTGATGTCGTAGATGTTGAGGCCGGCTGGCTTGGCGCCCAGCTCCTTGACCTGGCTGGCCACGACCATGATGTTGCCCACCACATCCAGCGAGTTGGAGCGCACCTTCATATGCGGCAGCTCGGTCTGCACGATCACACGCGGGTTCTTGGGGTCGCTGACGTCAACGCCGGTGAAGTTCTTGGGCGCCGACTCGTGCGCCATCCACAGGATGCGGCGGCCGTCGTCGGCGATCTGCATGGCGATGCCCTCGCCCATGCCGCCAAAACCCTGCAGCTCGTTGTGCGAGAGCAGTTTCATGTTGTGCGCCATGGGCTGGTCGGCGCGGGGACGCAGGGTCGTCAGTTCAGGGTTGTTCATGGAAATTCGTCAGAAAAAAACAGGAAAACAGTTGCGTCTCAGTCACTGGCGGTGATGCCCTTGGCCTTGATCAGTTTGCCAAACTTGTCGTACTCGACGCGCACGAAGCTGGCGAAGACGGCAGGGGTATTGCCACCGGCGACGGCACCTTCCTTGGCAAAACGCTCCTGTACATCGGGCAGCTTGAGCAGCTTGGCAGTTTCACGCTGCAGCTTGTCGACGATGGCCTTCGGGGTGCTGGCCGGCACAAAAAGACCGAACCAGGAGGTGATCTCGAAGTCCTTCAGGCCCGACTCTGCCAGCGTAGGCAACTCGGGCGCCGCCGCCGAACGGGCGGCCGAGGTGACGGCCAGCGCACGCACACGACCGGAGCGCACCTGCGGCATCACGGCCACGGCCGGGCCGAACATCAGCTGCACTTCACCGGCCAGCAGGGCATTGGTGGCCGGGCCCGCGCCGCGATAAGGCACGTGGGTGATCTTGGCGCCGGTGGCAATTTCGAACATCTCGCCGGCCAGGTGGGTGGGGGCACCCTTGCCGGAGGAGCTGTAGTTGAGCGTATCGGGTTTGGCCTTGGCCAGGGCGATCAGTTCCTGCACATTGTTGGCCGGCAGGCTGGGGTGCACGACCAGCACATTGGGGATCTCGGCCACCAGGGTCACGGGCGTGAGGTCTTTCTGCGTGTCGTAGTTCAGCTTGGCGTACATGTGCGGCGCCACCACCATGCTGGTGGACTGACCGATGAGCACGGTGTAGCCATCACCAGCGGACTTGGCCGTCATGTCGGCCGCGATGGTGCCCGAAGCACCGGACTTGTTTTCGATCACGACGGTCTGGCCCAGGGCCTCACCGAGCTTGGGGCCGATGAGGCGGGCAAAGAAGTCGGCAGCGCCGCCGGGAGAGGCCGGCACGATGAGGCGGATGGGCTTGTTGGGGTAGTCACCGGCCTGGCCATGGGCCAGACCGAAACCGGCCATCAGGGCAACAG
>CAUPRZ010000172.1:0-5754 GCA_963513855.1 uncultured Hylemonella sp. | reverse complement strand
TCGTGGCCCTGGCCCTGGCCACCGGCCTGAGCTGGGCGCTGGAACTGCCGGTGGAAACCATCGGCAGCAAGTTCGGCGGCATCCCGGCCACCCTGCCGGCTTTTGTCTGGCCCGAGTTCAGCTGGGGCACGGTGCAGTTCCTGCTGATGCCGGCCCTGACCCTGGCCCTGCTGGGCGCCATCGAATCCCTGCTTTGTGCGCGCATCGCCGACGGTTACACCACCGATCGCCACAACCCCAACCAGGAACTCATGGCCCAGGGCGTGGCCAATTTCGTCACGCCTTTTTTCGGCGGCATGCCGGCCACGGGCACCATCGCGCGCACCGTCACCAATGCCAAGAGCGGGGCCGTGAGCCCGGTGGCGGGCATGGTGCATGCGCTCACTTTGCTGGCCGTGGTTCTGGTGGCGGCGCCCCTGGCCCAACACATCCCGCTGGCGGCACTGGCCGGCATCCTGGTCTATGTGGCCTGGAATATGGGAGAGTGGCGCGAGTTCCTGCAGCTGCGCCAGTACCGCCTGCCCTACCGGCTGACCCTGCTGGCGGTTTTCGGCCTGACCGTGATCGTGGATCTGACGGTGGCGGTCGAGGTGGGCCTGATCGCCGCCGGCCTGACTTTCATCTACCGCATTGCCAGCCTGAGCCGCGCTGAAGCCGTGAGCGCCCTGGACCAGCCGGCCCTGGCCGGCCAGGAGGGGCAGGTCCAGGCCTGGCGGCTCTACGGCGCCCTGTTTTTTGGCGCGGTCAAGCTGGTCGAGAACCTGGAACACCGGCTGCCCACCCGGGCCCTGGTGCTGGACCTCAAGAACCTGATCTACATCGATTCCTCGGGCGCCGACACCCTGCTGGACCTGGCCCAGAGCTGCCGCAAACACGGGGTACGCCTCATCCTCTGCGGCCTGGCGCACCAGCCGCTGGACATGGCGCAACGCTCGGGCCTGCTGGACCTGCTGCCTGCGGCCGACATCCAGCCCACCCTGGCCACAGGGCTGGCGGCTGCGGCCGAGTCGGCCCCCTGAAACCAGACGGGATTTCGGCCGGCGGGCCAGGGGCTAAAATGCCCGGTCCTGTCGAGAAAGACCAGTCCCATGCATCTGTTCCGCTACCCCGACTACCAGTCCGAGACCACCCAGTTCATCAACCAGCTGAAGACCGCCCAGCCCGATCTGGAAGCGCGCCAGCGCCAGGGTCGTGAACTGCTGTGGGACAAGAACGTGGACCGCCAGGCCCAGGCTGACTATCAGGCCGCCCGCGTGGCCCAGCAGCCCTACGTCTACCAGACCGGCAGCGACACCAAGTAAGCGCGGCCTGCCGCGTCCGCCCCCGTTTCCCTGATGAGCGCCCCTCACGACAGCGCCGGCCTCGAAGCCGCCGAGGCTCCGCACGCCGCGGCCATGCCCGAGGTGGTCGACCACGTGGCCGTGGCCCGCCTCTATGGCGAGCCGCTGTTCACGATGCCGCAGGATCTCTATATCCCGCCGGACGCGCTCGAAGTGTTCCTCGAGGCCTTCGAAGGCCCGCTGGACCTGCTGCTCTACCTGATCCGCAAGCAGAACTTCAACATCCTCGACATCCCCATGGCCGCGGTCACGCGCCAGTACCTGACCTATGTGGACCAGGTCCGCGACCGCAACCTGGAGCTGGCGGCCGAATACCTGCTGATGGCGGCCATGCTGATCGAGATCAAGTCGCGCATGCTGCTGCCGCCCAAGAAGGTGGCCGAGGGCGAAGAGGCGGAAGACCCGCGCGCCGAACTCGTGCGCCGCCTGCTGGAATACGAACAGATCAAGCTGGCCGCGGCCGGCCTGGGCAACCACCCGCAATACGGGCGTGATTTCCTCAAGGCCCAGGTCTATATCGAGCAGTCGCTGCAGCCGCGTTTCCCCGACGTCCACGTGGTGGACCTGCAGGAAGCCTGGGCCGACATCCTCAAACGCGCCAAACTCGTGCAGCACCACAAGATCACACGCGAGGAGCTCT
This sequence comes from uncultured Hylemonella sp., assembly GCA_963513855.1. Taxonomy (GTDB): domain Bacteria; phylum Pseudomonadota; class Gammaproteobacteria; order Burkholderiales; family Burkholderiaceae_C; genus Hylemonella. The sequence goes on along the minus strand of CAUPRZ010000172.1, from coordinate 3,774 downwards.
CGGTGCGCGAGCACATGAGCATCGTGCTGCGCCAGCTGCAGGGCCAGAAGTTCGTCGAATTCGAAAACCTCTTCGAAACCGCCAAGGGCGTGCCCGTGCTGGTGGTGACCTTCATCGCCCTGCTGGAACTGGCCAAGGAAAGCCTGATCGACATCACCCAGGCCGAGGCCTTCGCCCCCATCTACGTGCGCCTGGCCTACACGCCGGCCTGAACCTCCCATCGCTCCCGTGCCCCCGTCGTCCTCTCACCATTCCTTCGACGTCCTCATCGTCGGCAGCGGTCTGGCCGGCCTGAGCGCCGCCCTGCACCTGGCCGCCACCCATCGCGTGGCCGTCATCACCAAACGCAATCTCGGCGATGGCTCCAGCGGCTGGGCCCAGGGTGGCATCGCCGCCGTCATGGGCGAGGGCGACACCCTCGCCTCCCATGTGCAGGACACGCTGATCGCCGGCGCCGGCCTGTGCGACCCCGAGGCCACACGTTTTGTGGTCGAGAACGCGCCCGTCAGCATCCGCTGGCTGCAGGAGCTGGGCGTGCCCTTCTCGCAGGAAGACGGCCAGCTGCACCTCACCCGAGAAGGCGGCCACAGCGAACGCCGCATCGTGCACGTGACCGACGCCACGGGCGCGGCCGTGCAGCACACGCTGATGGACAAGGTGCGGGCCACGCCCAACATCACTCTGTTCGAACACCACATGCTGGTGGACCTGATCACTGCCGCCAAGCTGGGCCTGGACGGCGGCAACCGCTGCCTGGGCCTCTACGCGCTCAACGAGGTGACCGATGTGGTCGACACCTTCAGCGCGCCACACACCATCCTGGCCACGGGCGGCGCGGGCAAGGTCTACCTCTACACCACCAACCCCGACACCGCCACCGGCGACGGCATTGCTGCGGCCTGGCGCGCGGGTTGCCGCACGGGCAATATGGAATTCATCCAGTTCCATCCCACCTGCCTCTACCACCCACACGCCAAGTCCTACCTGATCAGCGAGGCCGTGCGCGGCGAAGGCGGCAAACTCGTCTTGCCCGACGGCACCCGCTTCATGCCCGCGCACGACGAACGCGCCGAACTGGCCCCGCGCGACGTGGTGGCCCGCGCCATCGACTACGAGATGAAAAAACACGGTCTGGACTGTGTCTACCTGGACATCAGCCACCAGCCCAAGAGCTTTCTGCTCGAACACTTCCCCAACATCTACGCGCGCTGCCTGGAACTGGGCATCGACATGGCCAGCCAGCCCATCCCCGTGGTGCCGGCCGCGCACTACACCTGCGGCGGTGTGGTCACCGACCTGGACGGCCGCACCGACCTGCAAGGCCTCTACGCCGTCGGCGAGACGGCCTACACCGGCCTGCACGGCGCCAACCGCCTGGCCAGCAACTCCCTGGTGGAGTGCATGGTCTACGCCCGCGCCGCAGCCCAGGCCATCACCCGTGTCCAGCCCGCCCCGGCGCCCGCCCTGCCGGCCTGGGATGACAGCCGCGTGACCGACGCCGATGAATCGGTGGTGATCTCGCACAACTGGGACGAGCTGCGCCGTTTCATGTGGGATTACGTGGGCATAGTACGCACCAACAAGCGCCTGGAGCGCGCGGCCCACCGCATTGCCCTGCTGCGCTCGGAGATCCAGGAGTTCTATTCCAGCTTCCACGTCACCCGTGACCTGCTGGAGCTGCGCAACCTGGTCCAGGTTGCCGACCTGATCGTGCGCAGCGCACAATCACGCCATGAAAGCCGTGGCCTGCATTTCAGCCGCGACTATCCCGCCACCGACGCCACCGCCCGCCCCACCTTCCTGACGCCACCCGCGCCCTGAAACCCGGCCGGAGAGACCCCATGTACCGCACCCTGCTCAAATCCAAGATCCACCGCGCCACCGTCACCGACTGCGAGCTGCATTACGAAGGCTCCTGCGCCATCGACGAAAACCTGCTCGAAGCCGCCAACCTGATGGAGAACGAACAGGTTCACATCTGGAACATCAACAACGGCGAACGTTTCATCACCTACGCCATCCGTGGTGAACGCGGCTCCGGCATCATTTCCGTCAACGGCTCGGCTGCACGCCGTGCTGCCGTGGGTGACCTGCTGATCATCGCGGCCTTCGGCCAGGTGCCCGAAGAGAAGTGCAAGGGTTTTGAGCCCAAGCTGGTTTTTGTGGACGACAAGAACCGCATCAAGGAACAACGCAGCCACATCCCCGTGCAGGCCGCGCACGAGCCTGTGTTTGCAGACCACCACGGCGGCGACAGCGCCTGAGTGTGGGCACAAGAAAGCACCCCATGACCGAACAGACCATCACCCTGCACCGCGCACCCAAGGCGCCCGTGCACCCCAAGAATGAACGCTGGAGCGTGGACGCCATCGAGGCGCTGTTCCAGCTGCCCTTCCCCGAACTGCTCTACCGCGCGCAGATCGTGCACCGCGAATACTTCGACCCGACCAAGGTCGAGTTCGCCACCCTGCTCTCGGTCAAGACCGGCGGCTGCCCCGAGAACTGCGGCTACTGCCCGCAGGCGGCCGAGTTCGACACCGGCGTCAAGGCCAGCAAGCTCATGGAACTGGAAGAAGTTCTGTTCGCCGCGCAACGCGCCAAGGACGCGGGCGCCACCCGTTTCTGCATGGGCGCCGCCTGGCGTGCCCCCAAGGACCGCGACATCGAGAAAGTTGCCGAGCTAGTGCGCGGTGTGAAGGGCCTGGGCATGGAAACCTGTGCCACGCTGGGCATGCTGGAAGACGGCCACGCCGAACAGCTGCGTGACGCGGGCCTGGACTTCTACAACCACAACCTCGACACCGCGCCCGAGTTCTACGGCGACATCGTCTCCACCCGCGACTACCAGGATCGCCTGGACACCCTGGCCCGCGTGCGCGGCGCTGGCGTCAAGGTCTGCTCGGGCGGCATCGTGGGCATGGGCGAGACCGTGCGGCACCGCGCCGGCCTGATTGCCGAACTTGCCAACCTCGACCCGTATCCGGAATCCGTGCCGATCAACAACCTCGTGCGCGTCGAAGGCACACCCCTGGCCGACCAGGCCCCGCTGGACCCGTTTGAGTTCGTGCGCACCATCGCCGTGGCCCGCATCACCATGCCCAAGGCGCGTGTGCGCCTCTCGGCCGGCCGCCAGCAGATGGGCGACGGCATCCAGGCCCTGTGTTTCCTGGCCGGTGCCAACTCCATCTTCTACGGTGACAAGCTGCTGGTCACCGGCAACCCCGACACCGAAGCCGATGTGCAGCTGCTGCAACGCCTGGGCATGAGCCCGGCCCAGCAACCACCCGGCAAGACCTGAATCAGGGGCAGCAGGCCCTAACAACAAGGAGACCACCGTGAGCGACCCGACCTCCAGCCCGAACAGCGGCGCCTCGCCCTACGGCACCCTGCCCCCGGCCAGCCCGCTGGCCACGCGCAAGCCCGTGAGTCTGCCGCGCCTGCAGGAGATGCATGCGCGCGGCGAAAAGATCACCATGCTCACGGCCTACGACGCCACCTTCGCGGCCACGGCCGACGCAGCCGGTGTGGAATGCATCCTGATCGGCGACTCGCTGGGCATGGTCTGCCAAGGCCTCTCGAGCACCGTGGGCGTGACGCTGGAGACCATGCGTTACCACGTGGAAAGCGTCACACGCGGCATCCGCCGCGTGCAGGGCACGGCCTGGGTCATCGGCGACATGCCCTACGGCACCTTCCATGAATCGAAGGAGCAGGCCTTCCGCAATGCTTCCGTGCTCATGCAGGCCGGCGCCCACATGGTCAAGATCGAAGGCG
>CAUPRZ010000171.1:0-5774 GCA_963513855.1 uncultured Hylemonella sp. | reverse complement strand
TGCCAGGCCCACCCGGGCTGGACCCAGCAGCAGCTGGGGCAGGCCATGGGGCGCGACAAGGGACAGGTGGCGCGGCTGATCCGCGATCTGGAGGCGCAGGCCTGGCTGGCCCGCACGCCGGATGCGCAGGACGGGCGGGTCTGGCGCCTGGGCGTGACAACGGCCGGGGCCAAGGAATGCGCCCGTTTCCTGGCCGTCGAGGCCGAGGTGGCCGCCGATCTGCTGGGCGCTCTGCCCGTGCAGGAACGCGAGCAGCTGCAGCGGGTGCTGGAGAGCCTGCACGCGCGGCTGGAAAAGCTGCACGGGGGCTAGTGCCTGTTCACACCCGGGACAGGTGCAGAGGCACGGGTGCCGTGGGGGCTTCGCGCGGACTGGGGGTGGCGGCATCGGCATAGGCCACCTGGTTGCGGCCACAGCTCTTGGCGTGGTACAGCGCCGCGTCGGCCGCAGCCAGCAGGGACTGGACCGCGGCGGGGCTGCCGGGCCCGGCCACTGCCACACCCACGCTCACGCTCACATAGGGCCCGGTGCTGCAGGCTTCATGGCGCATCTCGTAGCGCAGCACGGTGTGGCGCAGGGTTTCGGCCACGTGCAGGGCGCCCTGTGATTCGGTGTCGGGCAGGATCAGGGCGAACTCTTCGCCACCGTAACGGGCCGCCAGGTCCGAAGGCCGGCGGCAGCAGGAGCGCAGGGCCGCCGCCACCTGCTTGAGGCAGTCGTCGCCGGTCTGGTGACCATAGAGGTCGTTGTAGGCCTTGAAGTGGTCCACGTCCATCAGCACCAGGGCCAGGGGTCGGCCATGGCGCTGGGCCACGGCGAGCTGCTCCTGCAGGTATTTGTCAAAGGCGCGCCGGTTGGCCAGCTGGGTCAGGCCGTCCTGCATGGAGATCTGCCAGAGCAGGTCGTTGGCGGTGCGCAGTTCGGACGAGACCCGCACCAGCTTGGCGTAGCTGCGTGCGTGTTCACTCAGCAGCACGATCAGCAGGCCGCAGGCCGCGAGGAAACCGTAGAGCCGCCCGGCGTACCAGCCCAGGTCGTAACGGCCAGTGTTGAAGACGGCGGCCATGGCCACGTCCAGCACCCACACGCACATGACCACCATCAGCCACACGTCGAGCGCGGCGTGGGGGCGCCTGAACCAGAGCACGCCCAGCGACACGACGCTGAGCAGCCAGATGCTGAAAAGCCAGCGGTGGCCAGTGGGTGTGGTGCGGTCACCGTTGAGGAACTGGGGCAGGATCTCCTGCCCCAGCGTGGCCAGCGACGTCCCCGCGACCACGGCCAGCAGAACGAGGGCGATGGACAGGAGGATGGGCCCGCGTGCGGGCGGCGGCGGGGCCACCGGATGCAAGCGCTCCCGGGGCTTGATCCAGGCATAGGCCATGACGATGAGCGGAAAGCCCGCGTGCCAGAACATGTACATGACCGAGGTGCTTTGCGGCCCGGAGCCCAGCAGGCCGGTGGGCGACAGCAGGCCGGGAAAGACCAGGGCATAGGCGAAGGTGGCCGTGGCCGTGAAGAGATAGGCCGCGGCCAGGACCAGCAGCGCCCGCGCGCGCAGGGCGTAGTACTGGCCGTAGAGCATGACGGCGGTGATGAGGTCGCTGATGATCAGCGAGGTGGTGTAGATGGGCACAAAGGCCGGGTGCCGGCTGAACTGCAGGGCTGAATAAGGCAGCACCAGCAGGAACAGCGCGACGGAGACCACCACCGCGATCCAGGCAAAACGGAGTTCCAGCGGCCCCGGGGGCTTGGCGGGCAGGTGGACGTGTTGCGGCTCGTCCTTACGTGGGAGGTCCATGGGCGTGGCGTTTTCGGTCCATGCTGCCGACATACAGCTGGACCACTGGCCTGCCCTGAATCCTGGAGAAAAAAACCGTTCCCCGACGTAACACCCGGAAGATGTTGCGCAACGTGGGGGGGTGAGTTGCTGGCCCGCGCATAGGCTGTTGCTTTATAAGTGTTTCACCTTGAAACACTCTGCGCTTTTCGGGGATGAAAAAACTAGGGGTTTACCCTTGTCTTAAAGAAGATGGCGCGCCCGGCGGCGCCGTGCCCTCAATCCGTGGGGATCTTGGGGTCGTTGAGGCTGCCCCAGCGGCTGCTTTCCTGCTTGTACTGGGGGTCGAGGCAGCGGTTGGTGAAGCCCACGGGGCCGAAGTCGGCCAGGTAGACGACCCAGGTGCTCCAGCCATTGCGTTCATCGCGGCCGAAGTATTCGAAGGTCAGTTCTTCGGGGGAAACCAGTTTGCCGAACTGGGACGACACGGCGCGCGCCACCTCGACCAGGGTTTCAACGGCGACGGTCTGTCGCATGGATTCATCAAAGCCCACTTGTCCGGGCCTGTACTTGGGCATGGCGTCGTCTCTGCAAGATCTGTTTTTCTGACCGGGTGCGCGGGGATGCGCCCACCCGTTCCAACGGGATCAAGAATAGCACCGGGTCCGTGATTTTTCTCCCTCGGAAACACCTGCGCACCCGCATCGCGAAAAACGCGGGCCCCTGAATCGTCACAAACCGTAACGGGCGCCCACACCCAGCAGGGTGGCGACCCCGAGCCCGGCAAAGATCAGCGCGGCGACGGCGTGCACCTGGCGTATGGGCAGACGGCCGGCGAGCTTGTCGCCGATGAGCACGGCCGGCACATTGGCCAGCATCATGCCCAGCGTCGTACCCATCACGACCCACACCACCTCGCTGTAACGCGCGGCCATGGCCACGGTAGCAATCTGGGTCTTGTCGCCCATCTCGGCGAGGAAAAAGGCGATGAGGGTGGCGCCGAAAACACCGTAACGCCGCGCGACCTGGGTCTCTTCTTCGTCGATCTTGTCGGGAATCAGGGTCCAGACGGCCATGGCGAGGAAGGACAGGCCCAGGGCCCAACGCAGCCAGCCGGGGCTGACGGTGGCCAGGATCCAGGCACCCAGCGCGCCGGCCAGGGCGTGGTTGGCCAGGGTGGCGACGAGGATGCCGAGGATGATGGGCCCCGGGCGCTTGAAACGCGCGGCCAGAATAAAGGCCAGCAGCTGGGTCTTGTCGCCAATTTCTGCGAGCGCGACAACACCGGTGGAGACGAGGAGAGCTTCCATGAAATGTCCAAGGCCGGAAGACTGACGATTGACCACGACACATCTCCGGCCAGAGCGGATGTTCGTGGTCAAAGGTCTTGCCAGGTCGGAACTGCTTGCACCATGGCCGGTAGGCCAAGTGTGTTGACGCAAGCCTCTTCGGGACGAAGAGCGGCTACTCCCCAATGACGGGCGCGAGTATACCCTCCACCTCCGCAATGACCCGCACCCTGCACCGCTTTTGTCCCGCAGACAGAATCGGCGGCAAGGAGACTCAAGCGCGCCATGCCCCAGGAAACATCCACCCCGCTGCTCAAGGAGCTGCTCAACGCTCAGGCCATGGCCAGCATCGGCCGGGCCGCGGCGCAGGTGCACCCGGGGTTTGACGAGCGCGCCTTTCTGGCCCGGGCCCGCAAGGGGCTGGATGACCTGTCCATCATGCAGCGCATGGCCCATGCGGCCGACGGCCTGCGGGTTCATCTGCCGGCCGACTACCCGCGTGCGCTCAAAGTCGTGCTGCGCATGGCGCCGCTGCTGCCCGGTGGATTTGCCGACATGGTGCTGCCCGAGTTTGTGGGGCGGCACGGGCTGGACCACTTCGAGCTGTCGCTGGAGGCGCTGCGTGAACTCACGCCCTACAGCAGCTCGGAGTTTGCGCTGCGGCCCTATCTGGAACGTGATGCTGCGACCGTGCTGGCCCTGGCCGAACGCTGGGCCGCGGACAAGAACGAACACGTGCGCCGCCTGGCCAGCGAAGGCACCCGCCCGCGCCTGCCCTGGGGCAAACGTCTGCCCGTCCTGGGCGCGGCACCGCAGTTGAGCCTGCCCATCCTGGAGCGGCTACGGGCCGACCCCAGTGACTACGTGCGCCGCTCGGTGGCCAACCACCTGAACGACCATGCCAAGGATCACCCGGAGTGGGTGCTGGGCCTGCTGGAGCGCTGGCCCAGGGAACAGACCGAGACGCAGTGGATCGTGAAACACGCGCTGCGCAACCTCATCAAGGCCGGCCACCCGCGCGCGCTCAAGCTGGTAGGGGCCACGCTGGGGGCGAAGGTCGAGCTGCTGGCCTTTGCCGTGGCACCTGCACGCCTGCAACTGGGGCAGACGCTGCGCCTGTGCGCCACGCTGCGCTCTACGGCTCGCACGCCGCAGAAGCTGGTGATCGACTACGCCATCCACTACGTCAAGAACAACGGGACCCACACCCGCAAGGTCTTCAAATGGCGCACGCTGACGCTGGACGGCGGGGCCGAGCTGCTGCTGGAGAAACACCAGACCATCATGGACCTCACCACACGCAAGCACTACGCGGGACGGCACGGGGTGGAGCTGCTGGTGAACGGCGTGGTGCTGGCGCAGGGCCACTTCACGCTCAGGGCCTGAGGCCAGGCCTCAGAGCGAGCCGTATTGCGTGCCACCGACGACGGGCACGTCGTCCAGCGGGGCAAGATCGGAGTGGTACTCCAGGTCACCCAGGTGCAGCGGCGGTGGCTTGACACCGCGGGCGATGGCCTGCTCGAAAGCCTGCATCTCATGCGCGCTCACCGGATCATGGCGGGACACGGGCTTGATGGCGGCAGGCGGGACCGGCGCCGCAGCGGGCTTCGGTACCACCTTGCTGCCGTCACCAGGCCTTACCCCACGCACGAAGTTGCTGATGCCCGGGTGGAAGCGCCAGTAGATGGCGTCAATTCGCACGCCGTACTGGGCAAAGGTGCGCTCGCCCAGGAATTTTTCCACCTCGTTGAGGCGCATGACCGTGCCAGCGCGCCGGGCCACGAAGCCGGTAGCCACGTCGATGACGACCATAAAACGGTGCTGGCGCTCGTCCAGGCCCACGGCCTTGAACTTGTACATGCCGGAGATGATTTCGAGCATCAGCAGGTTTTCGCGCACGGACTGGTAGACCATCTCGCGACGCAGCTGCTTGCGTTCGTCCAGTGTCATGCGCCGCGGCCCGATATCCGTGAGAGGCTCGGGCCCGAAGGGCATGGCGGACGACGCCTGGGATTTCTGTTTGAAGAGACCGAACATGTCAGGGTTGGAAAAAAGGCCGGAAGACGAAAGCAGGCCGGAAGCCTGCAGCTGTGCCAGTGTTTCTACTCCCTGTTATCGGTCACGAAAGCGCAAAGATACACGGCTTTACGTAAGCCCTGCCAGAAAGAGTGTTTCAAGTCATTTCCAGTGGTGCTGGCTTCATTGAACCACGGCCACAGATTTCACCTGCACCCAGGCCGCGGCACCGGGCGCCAACCCCAGGTCGGCATAGGCACGGCGCGTGATACGTGCCAGCAGCAGCGAGCTGCCGCAGCGCACACGCACCAGCACCTGCGAGGGATGGGCATCGGGGGCCACGGATTCGATCTCGCAGGGGAAGTGATTCTGGATGCTGGTCTGCTGCGGCTCGGCCGTGGTGAGCGAGACGTCACGCGCCAGCACACGCAGGCGCACGGCACGGCCCAGGGGCGCGCCGTTGTCGCGCAGCCAGAGGCTGCCGCCGTCGAAGGCCACGCGCACCAGCTGCCAGTGCGCGTCGCGCTCGGTCACATCGCCTGCCAGCAGCACGCCCGCGTCTTCGCCCACGACCACGGGGCTGTCGATGGCGGCCAGCACCTCGGCCACGGGGCCGCTGGCGCGCACCTGCCCGCGCTCCAGCACCACCAGGTGGTCGGCCAGGCGGGCCAGTTCGTCGGCCGAGTGGG
>CAUPRZ010000170.1:0-5781 GCA_963513855.1 uncultured Hylemonella sp. | reverse complement strand
GTGCCCGCCGTGTCCGTCACCACACCATCCAGCCAGACCGGCGTGCCGCGCCGGTACGCCGCGCTGCCGTTGCGCAGCAGATCCTCATCGCTGTCCGTGGGGAGTTGCACGGGGTAAAACGGGCCTTCGGTCTGTGACGGGGTGGGGTGCAAGGTGCCTGTGGCAGCGCGGACCCAGCCCGGCGTGAGCCAGGCCGGGCAGGCGATGGCCGAGGCCAGGCCCAGATGGAGCATGTGTCGCCTGTTGGGGGTGGTCGGTGTGTTCACGGCAGCTCCTTGTCTGTCGGTGTTGGTGCACAGTTCATCGTGGTGCGCTGGGCTCGGTGCAGATACCCATGATCTTCAGCTTGCTTTACGTCCGTGTCACAAATTAGACTAATGAGTCTAGTATGATGCGGCGCTTGACAGGCCCGAGCCGGGTCTTGTCCGGCCGACCACCCCATCATGACCACCGACACCCGCGCCCGCATCCTTGAAGCGGCCTTGGACACTTTTTGCGAAAAAGGCTACGGGGCCAGCGTGGACGATATCGCACGACGGGCGGGTGTGGTCAAACAAACCCTGTATCACCACTACGGCAGCAAGGAAAGCCTGTTCCGCGAAGCACTGACGGGCCTGGTGAACGTGCTGCTGGTGGGCCTGGTTGCCCGCTCCGGTTCTGTGCGTGGGGATCTGCTGCGGTTTGCAGAATCTTTCCAGTCCCAGGCCATGAGCGAGCAGGGCTTGGCCCTGTACCGCATGCTGGTGGCCGAATCGCCGCGTTTCCCCGAACTGGCCAAGGCAGTTTACGAGTCCTGGCAGCTGGCCGGCGAGGAACTGGCGCGCTTGTTGCATGAAGCCATGCAACGTGGGGAGCTGCGCCAGGATGAGCCGGCGTTTGCGGCCGACATGCTCATCAGTCTGCTGACCGGCACGCAGCGGGACCTGCATCTTTTTGGTATGGACCAGACCTGTCCCCAGCAGAGTGGACGCACCCATCGAATCGTGGATTGTTTTTTACGGGCCTACGCACCGCAGCAGGCCTGAAAGTCTTGAAGGGAAATCCGAATGAAACCTTTTGCCTACCGTCCTATTTTCATCGCAGCAGCGGTGGTCGTTTTACTCAGCGCCTGCGGCAAGTCCGAAGCGCCCAAGCAGGCCGGTGGCCCGGGCGGCGCACCACCACCGACCGAAGTGTCTGTGGTCGTGGCACAGCCGGGCGAGGCCCTGCTGACCAAGGAACTGCCGGGGCGCCTGCAGGCCTGGCGCACGGCCCAGGTGCGTGCGCGCGTGGAAGGCATCGTCGAGCAGCGACTGTTTGAAGAAGGCTCGGACGTGAAATCCGGCATGCCGCTGTACCGCATCGATGCGCGCACCTACCGCACCAGCAACGAGGCCGCCAAGGCCGAGCTGACCGCCGCCAAGGCCGTGGTCAACCGCTACCGCCCCCTGGTCGAGATGAAGGCCGTGAGCCAGCAAGAGCTCGACACGGCTGAGGCTCGTCTGCGTCAGGCCGAAGCCGCGCTGTCGCGTACCCAGCTGGATCTGGAAAACACCACGGTGCCGGCGCCCATCTCGGGCCGCATCGGCCGTACCCTCGTGACCGAGGGGGCCCTGGTGGGCCGTGGTGAGGCCACGCAGCTGGCCACCATCGAGCAGATCGACCCGATCTATGTGAACTTCACGCAGAGCAGTGTGGAGCTGCTGGCCCTGCGCGAAGCCATCGCCAGCGGCCGCTGGAAAAAGGCTGACACCCGGCGCATGGAGCTGGTGCTGGAGAACGAGAGCGTCTATGCGCTGCCGGGCAAGCTGCTCTTCTCCGACCTGTCCGTGGACCCGAACACGGGCGCGGTCTCCATGCGGGCCGAGTTCCCGAACCCGAAGAAGGATCTGCTGCCCGGCATGTTCGTGCGTGTGCGTTACGCCCAGGCCAGGTCCGACAAGCTCATCACCCTGCCGCAGCGTGCGGTGCAGCTGTCGCCGGCGGGTGCCTCGGTGATGGTCGTGGGTGAGGGCAACAAGCTCATGCCCGTGCCTGTCAAGCTGGGCGGCATGAGCGGCACGACCTGGACCATCACCAGCGGCCTCAAGGGCGGTGAGCAGGTCATGGTCGAGGGCCATATGAAGGCCTACCCGGGCAGTGTGGTCAAACCCGTGCCCGGGTCGCCGACACCGGCCGCCGCACCCGCCGCCCAGGGGAAGTAAAAGATCATGGCCAAATTCTTCGTAGACCGTCCGGTCTTTGCCTGGGTGATCGCCCTGGTCATCCTGTTGGCCGGGGCGCTGGCTCTGCGCCAGTTGCCCGTCGCCCAGTACCCTGAGGTCGCGCCGCCAGCGCTGGCCGTCAACGTGGTCTATCCAGGCGCCTCCGCCAAGGTGGTCGAGGACACCGTGGTCGCCCTGATCGAGCAGGAGATGAACGGCATCGAAAACCTGCTCTATATGGATTCGACCTCCGAGCAGAGCACGGGCACCATCAACCTGACCTTCAAGACCGGCACCAATATCGAGATTGCCTCGGTCGAGACGCAGAACCGCATCAAGCGCGTGGAGGCCCGTCTGCCCGACGAGGTCAAGCGCCTGGGTGTGACCGTGACCAAGACACGGCGCAACTACCTGATGTTCATCACCCTGTACTCGCCGGACAAGAGCCTCAATGGCGTGGATCTGGGGAGTTATGTGGCGGCCAGCGTCATCGACGAGCTGCGCCGTGTGCCGGGCGTGGGCGAGGCCCAGCTCTTCGGTTCCGAGTACGCCATGCGCCTGTGGGTCGACCCGGACAAACTCGCGGCCTACCGCCTGACGCCGGGCGAAGTCATCGCTGCGGTGCGGGCGCAGAACGTGTTGCTGGCCGTGGGCGAGGTGAATCAGCCGCCTGCGCCCAAGGGCATGGAATATGCGGCCACCGTGATCACGCGGGGCCGCTTGACCACACCCGAAGAGTTCGGTAGCGTGGTCGTGCGCGCGCAGGGCGACGGTTCGCTGGTGCGGGTGCGTGACGTGGCCAAGGTGGAACTCGGCGCGCAGGACTATTCCATCTTCGCGCGTCTGGACAGCCAGCCGACGGCGGCGGTGGGTGTCAAGGTTTCACCCGGCGCCAATGCCATGGACACGGCCAAGGCCGTGCGCGTGCGCATGCAGGAACTCGAACGCTACTTCCCCAAGGGTGTGGCCTGGGACGTGCCTTATGACACCACGCCCTTCATCGAGATCTCGATCAACGAGGTGATCAAGACCCTGTTCGAGGCCGTGCTGCTGGTCTTCATCGTGATGTACCTCTTCCTCGAGAACTTCCGTGCCACGCTGATTCCGACCATCGTGGTGCCGATCTCGCTGATCGGTGCTGCACTGGGTCTCTACGTACTGGGCTACTCGATCAACGTGCTCACGCTGTTCGCCATGGTGCTGGCCATCGGTATCGTGGTGGACGACGCCATCGTGGTGGTGGAGAACGTCGAACGCATCATGAGCGAGGAACATCTCTCGCCACGGGACGCCACGGCCAAGGCCATGGACCAGATCGTGGGCGCCATCATCGGCATCACCGTGGTGCTGTCGGCGGTGTTCATCCCCATGGCCTTCTTCTCGGGCTCGGTGGGCGCGATCTACCGGCAGTTCGCCGTGACCCTGGTGCTGACCATGCTGTTCTCGGCCCTGATGGCCCTGACGCTGACGCCGGCCCTGTGCGCCACGCTGCTCAAGCCCCACAAACCGGGTGAGGCCGGCGTGCTGCCGACCACCGGTTTCTTCGGCTGGTTCAACCGCGGTTTCGCGGCGGCTACCCGTGGCTACATCCGCAAGGTGACCGGCATGCTCGGTCGACCGGGCCGCTGGCTCATCGTCTACGGCGCCATCCTGGTGGCCACGGTCTGGATGTTTGCCAAGCTGCCGGGCAGCTTCCTGCCCGAGGAAGACCAGGGTTATTTCATCAGCATGGTGATGCTGCCGCCGGGCGCGACGCAAGAGCGCACGGTGGAAGTGATCCAGCAGGCCGAGCAGTTTTTCCTGGCGCAGCCCGAGGTGGAGCACACCGTGGGTGTGGTCGGTTTCTCCTTCTTCGGTCGCGGCCAGAACGCGGGCCTGATCTTCACGCGCCTGAAAAACTGGGATGAACGCAAGGCCAAGGAAAGCAGTGCTACCGCCGTGGTGCAGCGTGCCAACATGATGCTCTTCGGCATCAAGCAGGCCTTCATCTTCAGCGTCAACCCGCCGCCCATTCCCGAGCTGGCAGCCGTCGGCGGTTTCGACTTCCGCCTGCAGGACCGCGGCGGCCTGGGTCGTGAGCAGCTGGCTGCGGCACAGGCCCTGGCCGTGCAGGTGGCCGGTGCCAACCCGGCCCTGGCCGGTGTGCGCATGGAAGGCATGCAGCCCGGTCCGCAGCTGCTGCTGCAGATCGACCGCGAGAAGGCCCAGACCCTGGGCGTGGACATCGGCACGCTCAACGAGACGCTGCAGACCCTCTTCGGCGTGTCCTACATCAACGACTTCGAGCGCCAGGGTCGTATCCTGCGCGTGCAGATGCAGGCCGACCCCGCTGTGCGTACCAGCCCCGAGGCGATGATGCGCGTGCAGGTGCGCAACCGCAGCGGCGGCATGGTGTCCCTGTCCGAGGTGGTCAAGCCGCTGTGGATGGTGGGCGCGCCGCGCCTGGACCGCTACAACGGCGTGCCTTCGGTCAAGCTCTCGGGCAACCCGGCGCCGGGCCACAGCACGGGCGAGGCCATGCAGGCCATGGGTGACGTGGCGAACCAGATGCCCAACGGCATCGGCTACCAGTGGTCCGGTACTTCCTTCGAGGAAAGTCTCTCGGGCTCGCAGGCACCGCTGCTGTTCGCCGTCTCGCTGATCGTCGTGTTCCTGTGCCTGGCAGCGCTCTACGAGAGCTGGACCATTCCCTTCTCGGTCATGCTGGTGGTGCCGCTGGGCATCTTCGGTGCGCTGCTGGCGGTCTATCTGCGAGGACTGCCCAACGATGTGTACTTCAAGGTGGGCCTGATCGCGACCATCGGCCTGTCCTCGAAAAACGCCATCCTGATCATCGAATTCGCCCGCACCTTGCAGGACCAGGGCATGGCGCTCAAGGAGGCCATTCTCGAAGCCTGCCGCCTGCGACTGCGGCCCATCCTGATGACCTCGATCGCCTTCATCGTGGGCGTGCTGCCGCTGGCCATCTCCAGCGGTGCCGGCGCGCAGAGCCGGCATGCCATTGGTACCGGCGTGATGGGCGGGATGATCGCGGCGACCGTGCTGGCAATCTTCCTGGTGCCCGTGTTTTATCTGGTCGTCAGCCGCCTGTTCCCCGGACACAGCCGCGGTCACACGCCGACCGCAGGAGAGGGAGGCCATCATGGCTAAACAGATGCCTTACGTCACGGGCCTGGCCGCCGCGCTGCTGCTGGCCGGCTGCTCCATGATGACACCCGAGTACCAGCGCCCGGCCCTGTCCGTGCCCGAAGCCTGGCCCGATGAGGTCAAGACCACGGGAACCGAGAGCAAGCCTGTGGACTGGGCCAGCTTTTTCCCGGACGAACGTCTGCGCGCCCTGATCAAGCTGGCGCTGGAGCACAACCGCGACCTGCGCATCGCCACGGCCCGGGTGGCCGAGGCGCAGGCCCTCTACGGCGTCCAGCGTGCCGATCGCCTGCCCACGCTCAACGTCGGTGGTTCCGTGGCGCGCAGCCGCACGCCGGCCGATCTGTCGAGCACGGGCACGTCCATCGTAAGTCAGCGTGCCGACCTCAACATCGGTCTGCCGTCTTTTGAACTGGACTTCTGGGGCCGTGTGGCCAGCCTGAGCGAGGCG
>CAUPRZ010000169.1:0-5789 GCA_963513855.1 uncultured Hylemonella sp. | reverse complement strand
TACCCGCATGAACTCTCAGGCGGACAGCAGCAGCGTGTGGCCCTGGCGCGTGCGCTGGCGCCGCGACCACAGCTGCTGCTGCTCGACGAACCCTTTTCCAACCTTGACGTGGAACTGCGTGAGCGCCTGGCCCACGAGGTGCGCACCATCCTCAAGGCCGCGCAGGCCACGGCGCTGTTTGTCACGCACGACCAGCTGGAGGCCTTTGCGATAGGCGACACCATCGGCGTGATGCACGAGGGCCGGCTGCACCAGTGGGATGACGCTTACACGCTCTACCACCGGCCCGCCACACGCTTTGTGGCGGACTTCATCGGCCATGGTGTGTTTGCACCGGCCACATTGCAGGAACGTGATGGCAAGGTCATGGTGCAGACCCCGCTGGGCGAGTTCAGTGACGTGGCGACGATCTCTCTACCTCAGACTCTCAACAGCGAGCGTGACGTGCTGCTGCGCGCCGACGACATCGTGCACGACGACGATGCACCGGTGAAGGCCGAGATCCTGCGCAAGGCCTTCCGCGGCGCGGAGTTTCTCTACACCCTGCGCCTGGCCGGCGGCCAGACCGTGCTGGCCCTGGTGCCCAGCCACCACGACCACAAGATCGGAGAATGGATAGGCATCCGGCCCGAAGTGGACCACGTGGTGACCTTCGAGCGGCGCTGAGCTTTCAGCGCGCTGAACTGGCGCGCAGACGGATCACTTCCTCGCGCAACTCATGCGCCCAGGCTCGCCGCTCGCGGCCCTGCGCCTCCTGCGGCTGACCGAAGACAAAACGCACCGTGATGCCACGCGCGCGCACCGTGCGCCAGACCGAGCCCAGCAGGGTGTCGTCGCCCACATAACAGGGGGCCAGGCTGCGTTCCCCCGTGCGCGTGTCGAAGAACTGCAGGGCCACGGGCTGCACGGGTGTACCGGATGCGATGGCGGCCTGCAGCAGGTTGGCGTGGAAGGGCAGCAGGTCCACGCCGTCGCTGGTCGTGCCTTCGGGAAAAACCGCCAGCACGTCCCCCGCCTGCAGGCTCTCGGCCATGTGATGCACCACACGCATGGCGTCGCGACGTGATTCGCGCTGGATGAACAGCGTGCCCACGCCCGTGGCCAGTGCGCCGATCAGCGGCCAGTGCGCCACGTCGGCCTTGGAGACAAAACGGCAGAAACGCGCCGCGTGCAAGGAGGTGATGTCGAGCCAGGAGATGTGATTCGCCACCAGCAGCAGGGGGCCGGGCAAGGCAGCGTCACCCTGCACCTCCAGCTTGATGTCCAGACGCGCGAGCATCCCGCGGGACCAGACCTGCACGCGCATCGCGCGCTGCTCGGCACTGAGGCGCGGGAAACGCAGCAGGATGGTCAGCAGGCCCGCGACGATGTGCGTGAGCGCACGCCACAGGCGCCAGGCTGCGCGGAGCCTGGAAACCTGTGCTGCCTTACTCGGCCTGGTATGCAATCTGCCCACCCACGATGGTGCAGCGCACGCGCGCGGGCAGCTCGTAGCCGGCAAAGGGCGTGTGCTTGCCCTGGCTGCGCAGCACCTCGGGCAACACGGTCCACTCGGCCTGCGGATCGAAGACGCAGACGTCGGCCACGCCGCCCACCACGAGCTGACCGGCGCTGGCCTGCAGGGTGCCCAGGGCGTTGCCCAGCACACGGGCCGGCTCGCTGCTGAGCACCGCCAGCGCGCGCGTCAGGCCCACACCGCTTTCCTGACCCCACTTGAGGGCCAGGCTCAGCAGCAGCTCGACGCCCGTGGCGCCGGGTTCGGCCTCGGCGAAGGGCAGCATCTTGGCGTCTTCGTCCACGGGGGTGTGGTCGGAGACCAAGGCGTCGATGGTGCCGTCGGCCAGGGCCTCGCGCAGGGCATCGCGGTCCGCCTGCTGGCGCAGCGGCGGAGACAGGCGCATGCGGCTGTCGAAGTAGCCGATGTCGTTGTCGGTCAGGTGCAGGGAGTTGATGCTCACGTCGCAGGTGACGGGCAGGCCTTCGTCCTTGGCCGCTCTGACCAGGGCCACACCGGCCGCGCTGCTGAGCCGGCACAGGTGCACCCGTGCGCCGGTGGCGCGTATGAGGTCGAAGATGGTGTGCAGGGCGATGGTCTCGGCCGCCACGGGCACACCCGAGAGGCCTAGACGTGTGGCCAGCGCACCGCTGGCGGCCACGCCCTGACCCAGGTAGTGGTCGTTGGGGCGCAACCAGACCGTGTAGCCGTAGGTGCTGGCGTACTGCAGCGCACGCTGCAGCACCTGGGTGTTGACCAGGGGCACGTCGGCCTGGCCGAAGGCCACACAACCCGATTCGGTGAGCTCGGCCATTTCGGTCAGGATCTCGCCCTGCAAGCCGCGTGTGAGCGCGCCGACCGGGAAAACACGCGCCTGGTGCAGTTTCTCGGCGCGGTACTTGAGCATTTCCACCAGGCCCGGCTCGTCGAGCACGGGGTCGGTGTCGGGCGGGCAGGCCAGGCCGGTCACACCACCGGCCACGGCCGCGGCCATCTCGGATTCGAGCATGCCTTCGTGTTCGTGACCGGGCTCGCGCAGGCGCAGGGCCAGGTCCAGCAGGCCGGGCGCAACGACACAACCCGCGGCCTCGACGACCCGGTTGGGTGCGAAGTCGGTCGGCAGCTTGCCAATGGCCACGATACGACCGGCGGCGATGGCCACGTCGGCGATGTCGTCGCGGTTGCTGGCGGGGTCGATGACACGGCCACCCTTGATCAACAGTTTCATTCTGGTTTGCTCCCGCTCATGCTTCGTTGCCGGCCACGATGCTCATCACTGCCATGCGCACCGCGATGCCAAAGGTGACCTGGGGCAGGATCACGCTCTGCTTGCCGTCCACCACGGCCGAATCGATTTCGACACCGCGGTTGATCGGCCCCGGGTGCATGACGATGGCGTCGGGTTTGGCCAGCTGCAGCTTCTCGGGCGTGAGGCCGAAGTTCTTGAAGAACTCCTGGCTTGAGGGC
Source organism: uncultured Hylemonella sp. (assembly GCA_963513855.1). Taxonomy (GTDB): domain Bacteria; phylum Pseudomonadota; class Gammaproteobacteria; order Burkholderiales; family Burkholderiaceae_C; genus Hylemonella. The sequence continues at coordinate 2,827 of CAUPRZ010000169.1, read as the reverse complement.
AGCAGGGCCCCGCTCATGCGTTCGTTCTGCAGGCGCAGCATGATGATGACGTCGGCCCCCTTGATGCCTTCTTCCAGCGTATGGCAGACCCGCACGCCCATGGGCGCCAGATTGGCAGGCACCAGGGTCTTGGGGCCGACGGCGCGGACCTCGGCACAACCCAGGGTGGTCAGCGCGTGGATGTCGGAGCGTGCCACACGCGAGTGCAGGATGTCGCCGACGATGGCCACCGTGAGGTTGCTGAAGTCTTTTTTGTAATGCCGGATGGTGTACATGTCCAGCAGGCCCTGCGTGGGGTGGGCGTGGCGCCCGTCGCCGGCGTTGACCACATGGACGTGCGGTGCCACATGCTGGGCGATCAGATAGGGCGCACCCGATTCGCTGTGACGCACGACAAAGAGGTCGGCCGCCATGGCGCTGAGGTTGGCAATGGTGTCGAGCAGGCTCTCGCCCTTGGAGGCCGAGGAGCGCGCGATGTCGAGGTTGATGACGTCGGCGGAGAGCCGCGTGGCCGCGATCTCGAAGGTGGTGCGGGTGCGCGTGGAGTTCTCGAAGAAGAGATTGAACACGCTTTTGCCGCGCAGCAGCGGTACCTTCTTCACTTCGCGGTCGCTGACGCTGACGAAGTTGGCCGCGGTGTCGAGGATGTGCGTGAGGATGTCGCGCGGCAGCCCTTCGGTGGAGAGCAGGTGGATCAGCTCGCCGTTTTTGTTGAGTTGGGGGTTGCGTTTGTAGAGCATGGTGTGGGCCTTATCGATCAGGCGGCTTCCACGCGGAAGTGGAAGCGGTCGTCCGCGTCGCGCGCCAGTTCCAGCAGCTGGTTGGGCGGCAGCACCACACGGGCGGCGGCGTAGTCGGCCTGCACGGGCAGCTCGCGGCCGCCACGGTCCACCAGCACGGCCAGCTGGATCGAGGCCGGTCGGCCGTAGTCGAACAGTTCGTTGATCACGGCGCGGATGGTGCGCCCGGTGTAGAGCACGTCGTCGAGCACGAGGATGTTTGCGCCATTGACATCAAAGGGCAGCACGGTCTGGCCGCTGCTGGACAGGCCGCGCTGGGCGAAGTCGTCGCGGTGCATGGCCGAGGAAAGGGTGCCGTGTTCGCCGGGCAGCTTGAGTTCGCGCTGCAGGCGCTCGGCCAGCCAGGCGCCACCCGAGGTCACGCCGACCAGACGGGTCTCTGCCGAGCACAGGCCGCGCACGCCGCGTTGCAATTCGCCGTAGAGGGCTTCGGCGTCCAGGGTGAGTACGCTCATTCCAGGTTCCTCAAGAATTGTTCCAGGATCACACAGGCTGCGCCCGCGTCGGCATCGGCTGCACCCTCGGCCAGGGCTTCGGTGGTGCTGTAGCGCTCGTCCACCTCATGCACCGGCAGGCCAAAGCGCCCACGCAGCTGGCGCGCAAATTTCTGCGCCCGCGCCGTATTCTCGTGCGGCGCGCCATCCGGATGAAAAGGAACACCGATCACCAGGGCGTCGGGCTGCCATTCCTTGAGCAGGGCCGCCACCTTCTCGAAACGCGCATCGCCTTCGGCACGAATGGTAGGACGTGGCTGTGCCTGACGGAGCAGACGATTACCCACGGCCACGCCGGTGCGCTTGAGGCCGAAGTCCAGAGCGAGAAAGGTTTGCTGAGCAGCGGGGACGGTCGTCATGACAGGCGCGGAGGCGGCGTTCATGCGTGCCCTGCGTCAGGAGAGAGCATCCAGGCCTGCAGGCCCAGCAGGGACAGGGCCTTGTCGTAACGCTGGGCCACAGGCGTCTCGAAGATCACGATCGGGTCGGCGTGCACGATGAGCCAGCTGTTCTCGCCGATCTCGGATTCGAGCTGACCCTGGGCCCAGGCCGAGTAGCCCAGGGAGACCAGCACACGGCTGGGGCCGGCGCCGGTGGACAGGGCCTCCAGCACGTCGCGCGAGGTGGTCATTTCCAGCCCGCCAGGGATCATCATGGTGGAGGCATAGACGGTGTCGGTCTTGTCCGCACCCTCGACCGGCGGCGGCATGTTCAGCAGGGCCTCGTGCAGCACAAAACCACGTTCGGTCTGCACAGGACCGCCGTGAAACACCGGGTTGTCCTTGAGGTCGGCGCGGCCCAGGGGCAGTTCGACCTTGTCAAACAGCCCTTGCAGCTTGATGTCGGTGGGCTTGTTGATCATGAGCCCGAGCGCACCGCGTTCGCTGTGCTCGCAGAGGTAGACCACACTTTTGGAAAAAGTCTCGTCAGCCAGACCGGGCATGGCGATCAGGAAATGATTCGTGAGATTGATGGGTGCAGAATCATCGGCCATGACGCAATTTTAGCGGTGATATGAAAAAAGGCTTAGCTTCCGGTCTGGTCTGGTTCCGGCGCGACCTGCGGGTAGACGACCATGCCGCCCTGCACCTGGCCCTGCAACAGTGCCAGCAGGTGTATTGCGCCTTTGTCCTGGACCGCGAGATCCTGGACCCCCTGCCCCGCGCGGACCGGCGGGTCGAGTTCATCCGCGCCTGCCTGGTCGAGCTGGACCAGGATTTGCGTGCCCTGGCCGGGCAGGAACATGCCGGCCTGATCGTGCAGCACGGCCACGCCACCGAAACCCTGCCGGCGCTGGCCCGGCAGCTGGGGGTGCAGGCGGTTTATGCGGCCCACGACTACGAACCGCTGGCCCAGGCCCGCGACGCCCGCGTGCGTGGCGCCCTGGCCAGCCTGGGCATCGCCCTGCACACCAGCAAGGACCATGTGGTTTTTGAAGGCCGCGAGGTGCTCACGGGCGGCGGCACGCCCTACACGGTGTTCACTCCCTACAAAAAGGCCTGGCTGGCGCGACTGCAGACCACGCCACTCCCC
>CAUPRZ010000168.1:0-5800 GCA_963513855.1 uncultured Hylemonella sp. | reverse complement strand
GTGGACCTGCGTGGCCTCGATCGCGCGCTGCACCTTGAGGGGTGTGCCCACGCCGATGGTGTCGGCCACGTCCACACGCTGCACGCCGATGTCCTTCATCAGCTTCGCCAGCATGCTCACACGTTCGGGGGCGACCTCGCCCTCGTAGGGGCAGCCCACAGTGCAGCTCATGGCGCCGCGCACGCGGATACCCGCCGCCAGTGCGGCTTCCACCACGGGGGCAAAACGTTCGATGCTTTCGGCGATCGAACAGTTGATGTTCTTCTGGCTGAAGGCCTCGCTGGCGGCGCCGAAGACCACGATCTCGTCGGGTCTGGAGGCCTGCGCCGCCTCCCAGCCCTTCAGATTGGGCACCAGCACTGAATAACGTACGCCAGGCTTGCGGGTGATGCCGGCCATGACCTCAGTGTTGTCACCCATCTGCGGCACCCATTTGGGCGAGACAAAACTCGTGACTTCGATTTCCGTGAGGCCCGCGTCCTGCAGGCGCTGCACCAGTTCGATCTTCACCGCCGCGGGCACGGGCTGCTTTTCGTTCTGCAGACCGTCGCGCGGACCGACATCAATCAACTGGACGCGAGTGGGCAGGCTCATCTCAGTAACCTTTCTGGGGGTCCACGATACCCGCAATCGTTTCCCCACGCTCCAGCCGCAGGATCTTGCCGGCGATCTGCGCCACGCTCTCGTCGCGCAGGGTGCGCGCGGCGGTGTGCGGGGTGATGGTGATCTTCGGGTGCTGCCAGAAAGGATGATGGGCAGGCAGTGGTTCTTCACGGAACACGTCCAGTGCGGCGCCGGCCAGCTGGCCGCTGTCGAGCAGGGGGATCAGGTCGTCCTCTACCAGGTGCCCGCCACGCGCCACATTGATCACATAGGCCCCGGGCCGCAGCAGGGAAAGCGTCTGGCGGTTCAGGATGCCGCGTGTCTCCTCGGTCAGCGGCAGCAGACAGACCAGTACGCGGGTTTCGGCCAGAAAGTCATCGAGCTGTTCCAGGCCCGCGTAACAACGCACGCCGGGCAGATCCCTGGCACTGCGGCTCCAGCCCAGCAGGGGGAAGTCGAAAGCCTGCACGGCACGCGCCACACGCTGGCCCAGCACGCCCAGGCCCATGATGCCCACGGGGAAATCCTCGCGCAGGCGTGGCTTGCGGAAGGACCACTTGCCCTGCGCCACATCGGCCGCATAACCGTCGAACTCGCGGAAGTGGCGGATCAGCGCATGCACCACGTACTCGGCCATCTGCACCGACATGCCGGCGTCGTCCAGGCGCACCAGCTTGGTGGCCGGCGAAAACCTGAGCTGCGTGAGCGCATCCACACCGGCGCCGAGGTTGAACAGGGCCTTGAGGTTCGGCTGCTCGTCGAGAAAGGCTTGCGGCGGCGCCCAGACCACGGCGTAGTCCCCGGGTGGCGCGGCGGGGGTCCACACCTCAATGCTGGCATGGGGCATAGCCGCGCGCAGGGCGGCCAGCCAGGGCTCGGCCTTGAAATCGGTGCCACAGAAATAGATCTTCATACGCGTGAGCTTAATGGGAGATGCGTCGCGGGGCGGTCACGCGGCCGACAGCTTCAAGAGCTCCGCGCCTTCGCTCACCTGGTCGCCCGGCGCATAAAGCAGTTCGGCCACCACACCCTCCGTCGGCGCAGCGATGGTGTGTTCCATCTTCATGGCTTCCATGATGGCCAGCACCTGGCCCTTGGCCACGGTGTCGCCAGCCTTGACAGCGAAGGACACCACCTTGCCCGGCATGGGCGCGGTCAGACGCCCGCCTTCGGCCTGCGTCTCGCCGGCATGGGCCAGCGCGTCGATCACCGTGATCTGCGTCGCGCCCTGCGGGGTGTAGACATGCGCCACCTCACCGCTGCGCTCGACCTGTACGGTCAGGCGCTGGCCCGCGTACTGCAGGACGATGCCCTCGGCACCGCGACTGAAGGTCAGGGGCGCGCTCGCCTCCTCGATCTGCAGGCGCAAGGCACCGTCGTGCAGATAGGTCAGCACAGCCGTGTGACGCTCACCATGGAATTCGAGATCGATGTGGCGCTGCGTCAGCCCGTGCGAGCGCCAGCCATCACGCCGCGCCCAGGGGTCGACCCAGCCCGTAGCCGGCAACGCTGCCTGCTCCTGCAACAGGGTGTGGGCCACCACGGCGGCGACGGCCAGCGGCAGGCCCACCTTCTCCTGCTCAAAGAGCACGGCGGCTTCGCGCACGATGAGCGCCGTGTCCAGATCAGCCTGCGCAAAGGAAGGGCTGCCCAGCACGTGGCGCAGGAACTGCACATTGGTCTGCAGGCCCACGATGCGCGTGGCCGCCAGCGCGGCGTCCAGCCGTGCCAGGGCCTGTTCGCGTGTGTCGCCGTGCACGATGAGCTTGGCGACCATGGAGTCGTAAAACGGACTGATCGCGTCGCCCTGGCGCACGCCGGAATCGACGCGCACAGGACTCACAGCAAACTCGCTGCAGGGCGGCAGCGCGTAGACCTGCAGCGCACCGGTGGCGGGCAGAAACTGCTTGTCGGGGTTCTCGGCGCAGATCCGCGCCTCGATGGCATGACCAGTGATCTTCAGCTGCTCCTGCTTGAGCGGCAGCGGCTCGCCAGCCGCCACACGCAGCTGCCACTCCACCAGGTCCAGCCCCGTGATGGCTTCCGTCACCGGATGCTCGACCTGCAGGCGTGTGTTCATCTCCATGAAGAAGAAGCTCATCTTCCCTTCACGTTGTTCAACAATGAATTCGACCGTGCCGGCACCCACGTAGTTGACGGCGCGCGCTGCCGCTACGGCGGCCTGGCCCATCTGCTGTCTGAGCTCGGCCGTCATGCCCGGCGCCGGGGCTTCCTCCAACACCTTCTGATGCCGGCGTTGTACCGAGCAGTCGCGCTCGAAGAGGTAGACGCAGTTGCCTTGGGTGTCACCGAAGACCTGGATCTCGATGTGGCGCGGACGCGTGACGTATTTCTCGATCAGCACGGCCGCGTCGCCAAAGCTGTTGGTGGCCTCGCGCTGGCAGGAGGCGAGTGCGGCCACGAAGTCAGCGGACTTCTCGACCACCCGCATGCCCTTGCCGCCGCCGCCCGCGCTGGCCTTGATCAGCACGGGGTAGCCGATGCGATCGGCCTCCTTCTGCAAGAGCTTCGTGTCCTGGTCTGCACCGTGGTAACCCGGCACCAGAGGCACACCGGCCTTGTCCATGAGGCGCTTGGACTCGGCCTTCAGGCCCATGGCCAGGATGGCCGAAGCCGGCGGGCCGATGAAAACCAGCCCCGCTTGCGCACAGGCCTTGGCAAAGGCCTCGTTCTCGCTCAGGAAGCCGTAACCCGGGTGGATGGCCTGCGCGCCCGTGGTCTTCGCTGCCTCGAGGATGCGTTCCCAACGCAGGTAACTCTCGGCGGGCGCGCTGCCGCCAATATGCACAGCCTCGTCGCAGACAGCCACGTGTTTGGCGTTCGTATCGGCGTCCGAATAAACGGCCACGGTCTGGATGCCCAGGCGCTTCGCAGTCGCCGCTACTCGGCAAGCGATCTCGCCTCGGTTCGCAATGAGGATTTTCTTAAACATCGGTCTTCACCTTTCCGAGGTCCAGGTAAGCCGCGGCGGCCGCAGCGGAAGCTTGAGCCAGGTGCGGCACACGGCCGAGCAGAGGCGCGTCCAGGCGTGCCGCGATGGCTTCGACATTGCCGTCGACATGGCCCATGGCCGGGTCCACCGTGTTGGCCACCCAGCCCGCGAGCTTGAGGCCGCGCGCGGCGATGGCTTCGGCCGTGAGCAGAGCGTGGTTGATGCAGCCCAGGCGCAGGCCCACAACCAGGATGACGGGCAGGCCCAGCTGGCGCGCCAGATCCGAAGTGTCGTAGCTGTTGGTCAGCGGCACGCGCCAGCCGCCCACGCCTTCGACCACCACGGCCTCGGCCTGTGCACGCACCTGCTCGTAGGCGGCGACGATACGACGCGGTGCTATGGGCTGAAATTCCAGCGCGGCGGCAATGTGCGGTGCGGCCGGGGTGCGGAAGAGATAAGGCGTGGTGAGTTCAGGCGGCAATTTCAGCGGCGCGGCTTCGTAAAGAAAATCCACGTCTTCGTTGTGCCAGACGCCATCACGCAATTCGGCGCCCGCGGCAATGGGCTTCATGCCAGCCGCACGCACGCCGGCCTGACCCAGGGCATGCAGCAGCGCACCACTGATCAGGGTCTTGCCGATCTCGGTGTCGGTGCCAGTGACGAAGCAGGAAAAGGCGGGCATGGGGATCAGGCGGCGTTGGTTTCAGGAGTGTGTGCGATGGTGTGCAAGGCGTCCAGCAGGCGCGCCACGTCTTCATGGCTATGCGCGGCCGACAGCGTGAAGCGCAGGCGTGCCGTCCCGGCCGGCACGGTGGGCGCGCGGATGGCCGAGACCCAGAGGCCCTGGTCCAGCAGGGCCTGCGCGGCGGCCAGCACCTCGGCGTTGCCGCCGATGATCAGGGGCTGGATGGGCGTGGCGGAGGCCAGATGCTTCCAGCCAACGCGCACCGGCATGGCCGTGAGCTGGTGCTGCAGCAGCTCCAGTTGCGTGCGGCGCTGCCGGCCTTCCCGGCTGTCGATCAGGGCGATGCTGCTCAGCAGGGCGTGGGCCAGTGCGGGTGCGGCAGCGGTGGTGTAGATATAGGGCCGTGCGCGCTGCACCAGCCAGTCGATCACGGTGGCATGCGCGGCCACAAAGGCGCCACTCACACCCGCGGCCTTGCCCAGCGTGCCCATATAGACCAGCTGCGCAGACTTGAGCTTGAAATGTTCCAGCGCACCGCGGCCGTTCTCGCCCAGCACGCCGAAGCCGTGGGCATCGTCCACCACCAGCCAGGCGCCGTGGCGCTCGCACAGGGCCAGGATCTGCGGCAGGGGTGCGATGTCGCCATCCATGCTGAAGACGCTGTCGGTGACGACGATCTTTGTCTTCGCGCTGCTGGCAGCCAATGCCACCTCCAGTGCCGCAACATCGTTGTGTGCGTAAACCGCGACCTTGGCCCGCGCCAGGCGCGTGCCGTCGATGATGGAGGCGTGGTTCAGTGCGTCGGAAAAAATCTGTGCCTCACCCGGCGTGGCCGCAGCCAGGGCCGTGAGCACGGCGAGGTTGGCCATATAGCCGGTGCTCAGGTACAGCGCGCGCGCTTGCACCAGATGCGGTGCCTCGAAGGCGGCCAGGCGCTCTTCGAGTTCCTCATGGGCCTTCGAGTGCCCACTGACCAGGTGCGAGGCGCCGCTACCCGCGCCGTAAAGGCGCACGCCTTCCTGCAAGGCCGCGGCGATGCGCGCATCGGCCGCCAGGCCCAGGTAGTCGTTGCTGTTGAAACTCAGCACACGCTGGCCATCCACCAGAACCTCAGGCGCACAGGCCGTCTCGGCCGTGCGACGGCGACGGCGCAGGCCCTGTGCATCAAGTTGCTCGATTTGCGCCTGCAGCGTGTCGATCAAGGCTAGGCTCATGCCATCACCTCCTCAAAGGTCGCGCGTGTGCGCTGCGCCAGCTGAGCGATCTCGTCATCGTTCAGGATGTAAGGGGGCATCAGGTAGGCCGTACGGCCGATGGGTCGCAGCAAAAGACCGCGCTGCAGAGCCGCTGTGAAAAAACGCCGGGAGAAAGTGGCCGCCTTGGCCGGATCGTCCACCACGGCGTCAAAGGCCCAGATCATGCCGCGCTGGCGGAAGTTCAGCACACGCTCGTCAGCAGCCAGCGGCGCCAGTGCGGTGCTGAGCTTTTGCGCCTTCACGCGGTTGGTCTTCAGCACATCGTCCTGGGCAAAGATGTCCAGCGTGGCCAGCGCCGCACGG
>CAUPRZ010000167.1:0-5846 GCA_963513855.1 uncultured Hylemonella sp. | reverse complement strand
CCTCGGCCAGGGCACGGCTCAGATGCAGGCCCAGCCCGGTGCCTTCCTGCTTGCGCCGGTTGGCAGCCTCGCCGCGGGAGAAGGCCTCAAAGAGCCGGGCCTGGTCCTGCGGGGCGATGCCTGGCCCGCTGTCTTCCACCGCCAGGCGCACGCCGGGCCGATCGGCCAGCGGCGCCGTCTCGAGACGCACGCTGACATGGCCGTTTTCCGTGAACTTGATGGCATTGCCCAGCAGGTTGATGAGGATCTGGCTCAGGGCACGCCGATCGGCATGGAGTGGCACCGGCGCCGCAGGCAGGTGCACCTGAAAATCCAGGCCCTTCTTTTCGGCCTCCGGCCGCAAGGTAGCGGCCACCTCCTCCAGCACACTGCCACCGTCCAGGGCCTCGGGCTCCAGGTGCTGCTGACTGGCCCCCAGCTTGGCCAGATCCAGCAGGTCGTTGATCAGGGACAGCAGATGCCGCGCGCCCGACTGGACGATGCCCAGCTGCCGCTCCTGCTCGGCATTCAGAGGGCCCGGCAGCCCCATCAGCAAGGTCCCCGTGAAACCGATGATGGCGTTGAGCGGCGTACGCAGCTCGTGCGACATGCTGGCCAGGAACTGGTCCTTGACCCGAGCCGCATTTTCCAGCGCCATGTTCTGGTCGCGCAGCGTCTGCTCGAACCGCTTGCGTTCGGTCACGTCCCGGATGGCGCTGGAGACAAACAGGCCTTCCTCCGTCTCCAGCGGGCTCAGACTGATTTCCACCGGAAACTCAGTGCCGTCCTTGCGCAAGCCATGCAGCTCCAGCCCCGCACCCATGGAACGCGCGCGCGGCTGGGTGAAAAATCCGCCCCGATGACCGGGGTGCTTGCTGCGGTAGCGTTGCGGCACCAGGATCTCTATCTTCTGTCCCAGCAACTCCACCCGGCTCCAGCCGAACAGCTGCACGGCCTGTGAATTGGCCAGCACCATCACGCCTTCGCGGTTGACGATGATCATGGCATCGGGGGCCGACTCCAGCAGATCGCGGAACTTCTGGTCCGCCCGCTTGCGATCGGAGATGTCCCGGATGGCGCTCATCACCAGCGTGCCCTCGTCCGTCTCCAGCGGACTCAGGCTGATCTCCACCGGAAACTCCTCGCCGCCCTGGCGCAGGCCATACAGGTCCAGGCCCGCGCCCATCGTCCGCGTCCGCGGTTGGGTGAAAAAACTGGAGCGGTGCCCCAGGTGGGCCCCGCGAAAACGGCTGGGCAGCAGGATCTCCACCGGCTGACCCAGCAGGTCTGCCCGTGGATAACCGAACACTTTTTCCGCCTGCGTATTGACCAGCACGATGCGCCCGACGATGTTGACCATCACGATCGCATCCGGTGTGGACTCGAGCAGGTCGCGAAAACGGGCTTCCACCAGCTTGGCATCACGCAACACTTTCAGGTGCGTGACATCCTTCATGCAAAAAAGAAGGTGGTGCTGGGCCCCGTCGCCGTCACGCACCGCCTTGGCGGAAACGCTGACGTTCACCAGCGCGCCATCCTTGCGGCGGCGTACCGATTCGTAAATAACCAGCCCGGCCTCCAGCGCGCGCGCGCGCATGCGCCGCTCCTCGTCCACCTGGTCGACAGGCAGGACAAGACGGTCCAGGAGTTGTCCAAGCGCTTCCCCCCGCGAATAACCGAAGATCACCTCGGCGGCGGGATTCCAATGCACCACCACGCCTTCGTGCGTAGTGGCCAGTAATGCGTCGGGGTTTTCCTCCCAGATACGGTCGCTGAGTTCAGGCTGCATGTCATGCAGCGGGCGCAAGCCACGCCCAACTTTGACCTGGGTATTCCATACGCTGCCTTCCCTAAGAGTCCCACACGAAATGTGCGAGATTTCACAGAACAGCACCGCCCTGGTTTTTTGAAGCGGTCTGAAGGCATGGTAGTCCTGTCCCTGGCAAAAGTCCATGGCTGGGCTCCGCACGCTCCCATGCCCATGGTGGCAACAATAAAACAGGATGCTTAAGGCCTAGCCTGATCAGGCGATCAGAGCCAAGGAAGGAACCCTGAGATCTAGCGCAAGGAGACGCTCTTCATTCTTCTTTTTACGGACCGCAGTTGGCCGCGTTGGTGAAGCTCATCACCGTGCCAGTCCCCGCACCGAGAGCAATGCAAACCCCATTGGCGATGGTGTTCCCTGTCGATCCGCTCTGAATGTTCGCTGCATTCAGGCCCACGGCAAAACTGTTTGGGCCACCCCCCGTGGCGCTCAAGGTGTTTCCTCTGAGGGTGGCACTGGAGGTGTCCACATAGACGCCAAGAGCTACCCCCATACCGACAGCAGTGACTGTGTTGTCGGTGACCGTGATGTTGCCCGGATTGCCAGCTATAGAAACGGCTATCGCGGAACCACCTCCCCCCAGGTTATGCGTGGCAGAAATCGTGTTGTTGTGAATAGTGGCACCACTCACACCAGAGACATAGACACCCATCGGATTGGGCGAACCACCGCCCGTGGAGACATTGCTGACAGTCATGCCCGTCAAGGTGCTGTTGTCCGCCATCTGGACAGTGCTACTGTTGCCGGCCACGGCACCGACGATGGTGGCCCCCGGGCTGCTCACCGTCACCACACGACCGCTGGCCGTGCGCACGGAAACCATGCCAGCACCCATCAAGGTCTGTCCGGTTTGCAGTTGCGTGGTGGCCGTCGTATTGAATGTGCCCGAGAGCAGCACCGTGCTGTTGTTGCCCGCCGCCGCCACGGCCCCGGGCAAGGCCGCCCCGGTGGTGGCGCTGCTGGAGAGCACCGTCAGCGATTGGCCATTGGCTGTCGCCGTCGCCGTCTCTACAAGTGACGTGGCCGCAACCACCTGGCTGACGATATCCACATCACGCACCACGGGGGCCGTCATGCGACGCTCCTGAGCCGTCAGGCGCGAGGCCGATGCGTGGCCTTCACCGAGCGGGATGCGCAGGCGCAAGCTCACAAAACTCAGCCCTCCGCGCGCATTGTCGTCCTGCGCTTCGGCGCCCAGCAGCAATTGCGCGCCACGCCACAGGCCCCGCCACTGCGCAACGGCGTACTCGGCACGCAGGCGCACACCTTCCACGCGCACTGCGCTGTCGGCGAAGCGGTACGTTCCCAGATAGATGCGCAACTGCCGGTCATGCTCGGCATCGAACAGGGGCACACGCCAGCCCACCTCGGCATCATGGCCACCGAGCGCACGCTCCTCGCGCATGGGTGTTGTCACCACCAGGGCGTTCCCCGAAACCGATGCCGTGCTGGCGCCAGGCCCCAGGGAGTTCACACGGCCGCCGGTCGGGAAATAGACATTGGCACGCAAATCCCAATCGCGTCCCAGTGCTTCAGCCCCCAGCGTGGACTGGTTGAACACACTGCCCTGCGGGGTGCGGCGCTGGTCCAGATAAGCATAGGCTCCCAGATTCCAGCCACCCTCCACCATACGGCGTGCGCCCAGGCCCAGATTGCCTTCACTGCCGTTGCTGCTGTCCAAGCGGCCACGGAGATTGAGGAAGTGCAGCGTGCGACTGTCTTGCGAGAGCGGGAGGAACATGTCCACCTCACCAAGATCGCGCTTACTGCCGGGTTTGACTTCCAGATCCACATGCGCCCCCCATTTGGGCGCCTCGGCTCGCGCCGCAGACGGGTCCTGCGCCAGCGCAAGGCCTGTCCAGGCACTGCATAAGGCAGTGGTCCTCGCCCAGCGACGGATTTTTTTTGTGATCACAAGCACTTCTTCCTTTGATTTGCGAAACGTCTGTCCAGGCTGCGCGACCCGGTTTTCACATCCATGGCGCCCTCAAAAAAACCCGCCGACCTTGCGGTAGGCGGGTTTTCGGAAACAGCTAGCGTCAGCTCAGAACGGAATGTCGTCGTCCATATCGTCAAAACCACTCGACGCCTTGGCCGGAGCCTGCTGGCGCGGCGCGGCGCTGGGGGCCGGGCGCGAGGCCGGGGGGGCGCTGCGACGCGGGGCGCCGCCGCCACTGTCTTCATCGGGGCCGCCCATGCCTTCACGACCGCCGAGCAACTGCATTTCGGTGGCGATGATGTCGCAGGTGTTCTGCTCAACGCCGTCCTTGTTGGTGAATTTGCCGTATTTGATGCGGCCTTCGACGTAGACCGGACGACCCTTTTTCAGGTACTCGCCGGCGATCTCGGCCAGGCGGTCATAGAAGGTGACACGGTGCCACTGGGTGTCTTCGATCATCTCACCCGAGTTCTTGTCCTTGCGGCGGCTGGAGGTGGCCACGCTGACGTTGGCCACGGCCTGACCCGAGGGCAGGTAACGGATTTCGGGATCACGGCCACAGTTGCCGACCAGGATGACTTTGTTGACGGATGCCATGGGGAATTCCTCCAGATATTTGTGAATTATGGGCCTTTGCGGCCAGGTGCGGTCATGGGCCAGGCCAGCAGCAGCCACAGGGCCGTGCCAAGCGCGCAAGCGATGAAAAGAGCCGACACGCCCTGGGTCTTGACCAACCAGCCGCCGGCCGCGCCGCCGGCGAAGAAACCCAGGGACTGCAGGGTGTTGTAAACACCCAGGGCCGCGCCGCGCGCATGGGGCGGGGCCACGCGCGAGGCCAGACTGGGCTGGCTGGCTTCGAGCACGTTGAAGCCACAGAAGAAGAGAAACAGCATAAAGGCCAGCCAGGCGATGTGGGGGGCATCGACCGCCCACAGCAGGCCTAGTTGCACCAGAACCATCAGCGCGATGGATCCGAGGAAAACTGCACGCAGGTAACCGCGCCGCTCCAGCGGGAACAGGGTGGCGCCCATGACCACAAAAGAAGCCAGCACCGCCGGCAGGTAGACCCCCCAGTGCTGGGCCGGGGGCAGGCCTGCCTGCACCAGCAAAGCTGGGACGGCCACCCACATGGCCAGTTGCACGGCGTGCAGGATGAACACACCGGCGTCCAGGCGCAGCAGGGCCGTATGTGTGAGCACCTCCGAGAGCTTGCCGCGCGGCTGATTCTTGTGCTGCAAGGGTTCGGCGGGCACCCACCAGACCACCACGGCCACGCCGACCAGGGCCAGCGAGCCCGTGAGCGTGAACAGACCGGCCAGGCAGATATAGCTCACCAGCAGGGGCGCCAGCGCCAGGGAGAGCGCGAACACCAGGCCGATGCTGGCGCCGACCAAGGCCATGGCCTTGGTGCGCACCTCGTCGCGGGTCTGGTCGGCCAGCAGGGCGGTGACGGCGGCGGACACGGCACCTGCGCCCTGCAGGGCACGGCCGATGATGAGCCAGGTCAGGCTGCCGGCCAGGGCGGCCACGAAGCTGCCCAGGGCAAAGACCAGCAGGCCGGCGATGATGACGCGCTTGCGCCCCAGGCGGTCGGAAGCCATGCCGAAGGGGATCTGCAAGAGGCCCTGGGCCAGGCCATAGATGCCCATGGCCAGGCCGATCAGCACCGGGTCGTCACCGCCAGGGTAGCGCGCAGCCTCCAGCGCGAAAACCGGCAGCACGAGGAACAGGCCCAGCATGCGCAGGGCGAAGATGGTGGCCAGCGAGGCGCTGGCGCGCCGCTCGAACGCCGTCATGGCGTGCAAGTCCGGGACGGACGCAGGGGAGGTGATGGGAGCGGACACGGACATGGAAAAAACAGGACCCGGACTCCATGCCGGGTGACCCTCCATTGTCCCCGATCCCGGAGTCAGGTCATGAAGCCCAGATCGCGCGGGTAATCGGCCCGGCCTGCCTCGACGCCAAAGTTGGCGATGTGGGGCAGGACCAGCGGCAACTCGGCGTCGCTGACACCGAACCATGTGGCCAGGGTGGCCGCGTACTGGTCGACCGCGGTCCGGGGCAACAGGCGGCCCTGGCCCACATGCCATTCGTCCTGGGCGT
>CAUPRZ010000166.1:0-5885 GCA_963513855.1 uncultured Hylemonella sp. | reverse complement strand
GCACGGGCGGCCGAGGAGGGGTTGGCCAGGCCCAGGGCCGCGGCGGCGTACTTCTCGAAGGGCACGAGGTCCGCGTCCGCAGCACCCAGCGAGCGACACAGGGCGCCGACCCAGTCGTAGACCGCACGGGCCGCGGCCGGGTCGCTGTGCACAGCCTCGCGGATGGCGCGCACGCCCTGCGGTGTCACGCAGCGGTAGTTGCCTGCCAGCAGCATGGCCCACTTGGCCAGGGGCACAAAAACCGAGTCGTGCACCTTGAGCTTGACGGGCAGCTCCACAGCCTGGCCGTCCACCGCATAACGCACGGCCTCGATATCGGCCTGCAAGCGGCGCAGCAGCGTGGTGTGCACCTCGGAAGGAAAACGTGCCACCTTGAAATTGGTGGGCAGGCGCACCTGCAGCACGTTGAGCGCCTCCCCGGGCGGGCGGAAGGCCTGGGGGTCCGGGCTGCACAGCGTCATCAGCGCGGGGTCGAAGCCGTCCCAGACCGTGGGGTCGGTAAAGGCGGCGCGGCAGGCCGTGACGTTCACGCCGGGCAGGCGTGCCAGATAGGGCAGGGGCGGCATGTTCATGACCGACATGCAGGGCAGGCGCGCTTTCGCCACGGCGGCGAGCAGGTCCCGCACGCCCGGGCTGCGGTATTGCGGCTCCTGCATGGCCAGGGCCACCAGGTCGTAATCGGCGGGGATCACCTCGTCCGGCCCGGCCGCATCCAGCTGGCCCGGCCCGTGCTCCGAACTCAGTGTCACCAGGCCCTCGCGGCCCTTGAGCGGCAGGCGCACGTGGATGCCCTCGAGGTTGATCAGTTCCACCTCCTGGGGCAGGCAGACCAGCGTGGCCCGGTGGCCGGCCAGCACGAGCTTGATGCCCAGCAGGGAACCGTAGGAGGCACCGAGGATGAGGATGCGGCTGGGCGGGTTCATGCAAACTCCCAAGAGGTCCGAAGAGCGGGGTTCAGGGCATTGTGGCGCTGAAGGCATGTCCACACACGCCGCAGTGCAGCACGGTGCCCTGTGCACAAGAGTGTGTGGCGGTGCTAGCATCCCCCCATTGCCATCTCGCCGCCGAGCTCCATGAACAAAAGCCGCCTCGCCCTTGCACTCCTTCTGGTTCTGGTGCTTTTGGGCGTGGCCGCCTGGTACTACCGCCCCCAGCTGGCCGAAGCGCCGGCCCCTGTTGTGCCCCAGACCCAGCCCGTGCAGCAGCCCGTCGTGGCCGCCGTGCCCGTGCCCGCGGAGCCGCCGCCCATCCAGCATCCCGTGCAGGCCATCGAGGCCATGCCCCCGCCACCGGCCGTGCGCGCCCTGCCGGCCCTGGGCCAGTCCGACCCGCGTGTGCGCGAAGACCTCAACACCATGCTGGGCCGCAAGAAGGTCGAACAGTTCCTGCTGCTCGACAGCTTCATGCGCCGCACCGTCGCCACCATCGACAACCTGGGTCGCGAGCATGCTGCGCCCAGCATGTGGCCCGTGCACCCCACGCCGGGGCGTTTCGTCACGCTGCGCCGACCCGAAGGCGAGATCATCAACCCCGACAACGGCCAGCGCTACTCGCCCCTGGTGCAGTTCATCGAGACCGTCAACAGTCGCCAGATCGTGCAGCTCTACGTCAGCCTCTACCCGCTGTTCCAGCAGGCCTATGAAGAGCTCGGTTATCCCAAGGCCTATTTCAACGTCCGGCTCATCGCCGTCATCGACCTGCTGCTGGCCACGCCCGTGCAGGAAAACCCGCTGATCGTCGAGCTGGTCGAGGTCAAGGGTCCGATTCCCTCCGAACGTCCCTGGACCCGTTACGAGTTCGCCGACGATGACTTCCAGTCCCTGGCCGCGGGCCAGAAGATGCTGCTGCGCACCGGACCGGTCAACCACCGCCGTCTGCGCGTCAAGCTGCTCGAATACCGCGCCCTGCTGACCAAGGCCGCGCTGCCCAAGGGTGTCAAGCCTTAAGGCGTCACACGTTTCAGGGCGCCAGCATCAGTCCGACACGCGGATCGCTGCGCCCGGCCAGCAGTTGCTGGTAGGCCGCACTCACGGCTTGCGCGCCCTGGCCGGTGCGGATCACGAGCCAGGGCTGATCCGGTGCATTCACCTTTTGCATGAGGGCGGTCCAGGCCTCGCCCAGGCGCTCTTCCAGCCCTGCCGAGCCCCATCCCTCCGGCGGCGGTGCGGCGCGCTTCTTGCCCTGGGCCGGGGCAAAAAACAGCTCGGGCCGCGGCCCGGGCAGGTCACGGGCACCGCCCAGCGCTTCCCAGTGGCTGCCACCGACCGAACAGCTGTACTTCAATGACGACCCGAAATGACCGTGGATCGTGCGACGCAGCTGGGCGTCACCGGCGTAATCGATGTAGACCGTGGGCCGGTCCGGGTCCAGGGTCAGCACGTCCTCGTAGCGCAGCACTTCGCCGTAACAGCCCAGAGCGCGCGTGTAATCCAGGTTGCCCGCCGAGGTGAGGCCGCGCACCACGGGACCACCGCTGCGGCGCGCCAGGCAGAAGGCCGTGCCATAGGCGGTCTTGCTCGATGCGCTGGACAGCAGCAGCTGGTCCGCACCGAAAAAATCCTGCTCGGCCATGAAGTCGTCGATCAGGAAGGAGGTCGTGAACAGTGGACGCAGCACGGCCTGCTGGCCTTCAAGCGCCGGGTCGTAGGCCGGGTCCGTGGCGCAGAACAGCAGCTGGTTGTAGACGGCAGCCAGCTCGCGCCGGTGCGCCGCGCCGTCCATGAAACCGCGCGGGTTCACGCGGGCGGCCTGCACCACCAGGTAGTGGCCCATGGGCAGGTAGCCATAGACGCGCTGGCCCGTGGCCACGGCGGCGTTGCGCGACTCCACCACCTCCGCGAACCCCCAGACCGGAATGCAGCCCCAGCCCTCGGCGCCACTGGGGAAAAATTCCCAGTACTTCATCTTGTCGCCAAAGGCGGCGTAGGTGATGTTGTTGGCCGTCAGCGCGTAGCTGTGCACCCGCAGGCGGACCTCACCCTCGGTCAGGGTGCGTGCGGCCGGGGCGTCGGGGTCGGGCCGCAGGCGGGTGGTGTGCAGGTCGGTGCGGCTGACGCAGAAGCGCGTTGCGTTGGGGCTGTCCATGGTCCATCCTTGTCTAGGAAAACCAAGCATGCCTGCGTCCGGCGCCGGGCGCTGTCACCCAGGCGATGCGGCCTGTGTTGCCCCACTCCCGTCGGGCTTCAGATGAAGGGGGTGGGTGCTGTGAGGATGCTTTCCTGCACCGAGGGTGGCGCAGGCGGGGACGGCGGCTGTTGGCCGTCGACGATCAGCGCGCGGCGTTCGGCCTCGTGGATCACTTCCTGAGGGTCCGCGCGGCCCGGTTGCTGCAGCGTCACGCTGCCCAGGGCCAGCTGGGGGTGGAACACGTGGTGGGCCTGGTCGCGGCCGTGTACCGTCAGCGGCCGCGCCACCAGCATGCGCATGCGTTGGATGGTCTCCTGCACGTAGGCCTGCTGTTTTTCGGACGAGATCACCACCACAAAACAGCGTGGCTGGTACAGGCCCACCACACAGCGGAAACCCGCCGCGCGGCGGATGCGTGCGGCCAGCGCCACCAGGATCTGCTGCTCCACACCGTGACCGGCCGTCTGGCCCAGTTCGTAGAGGTTGCGCACGTTGAGGCAGACCACGGTGCAGACGCCGTGCAGACGCCCCGTGCGCCAGAAAGCGTGCTCCACCTCGCCCAGCAGCAGGGAGCCCGTGGGCAGACCGGTGGCCGGGTCGGCACCGACCTTCAGGCGCGCCAGACGCGTGAGCTGGCGTTGTTCGCGGTTGCGCATCGAGACCAGCAGGATGCAGGCCAGGAAATACAGCACCGTGAGCACGGCTGTGGCGATCCAGGTGCCCAGGCCGAAACCGGGCCAGGCCAGGGCCTTGAGGTAGTGGCCGGTCACCAGCAGCACCAGGCCCACGCAGACCGGCACCATCCAGCGTGCCAGCGGGTCACCCAAGGCGGCGGCGCGCAAGGCGGCCAGCAGGCCCAGCATGGCGATGGACACATTGACCGAGGCCGTGGTCACCAGCAGCTGGCGGAATTCATCGGGGGAGGCCAGGGCGGCCTGCGCGCCCAGCACCAGACCGGCCAGGCCCAGGGTGATGGCGCCCCAGGCGGTGATGTGGTGCACCATGCGGTCCTCGCGGCTGCCGCCCAGCCACAGGCCCAGGTAGTACAGGGCCAGGGCACTGGCCACGGGGCCGAGGCCACCTTTGAACATCTGCGACACCCAGAGCGGGACGATGCCGGGTTGCAGGGTGCTGAGCAGTCCTGTGCTGACCACGCAGGCCGTGCCCGCGACGAAGACGAAGACCACATTGCGCAGGGCGCCGCGCTTGCGGTTGATCAGGGCGTCCGACAGCGCCAGCGCAACCAGGGTCAGCAGCCCCCCGAGCATGGCGGACCAGACAGCAACTTCAGCAATGGACATCTCGCGATTATGGAGCGCCCAGCGTGCTCTGACGATATGTAGTTCCCACCCGGACCATCAACTGACAGCAGGCTTACCAGGTGCTTGTCGATTACCAGGTCGTGTCGAGCTCGTCGTCGCCCACCGAGTCCGGGGGCTCACTGCCTGCATTGAGGCGGCGCACCTCGTCCATGGCGCGGTGCTCGGCCTCGTTGATCACGTCCAGCGGCACGGCCAGATCGGGCAGCACGGGCAGGGCTGAGATGCCCACCACGGGCTGGAACTGCTGGCGCTGCTCGCGCGGGCCCACCACCTGCAGCGGTTGTGTCACCAGGTTGCGGATGCGCGTGAGCGCCGTCTCGTCGAAGCTGCGCTTGCGGTCCATGGAGAACACGATGATGAAACAGCGTGGGTGGTAGATGCCCACCACGCAGCGGAAGCCCGCGCCGCGGCGGATGCGCGCGGCCGTGGCGGCCAGGATCTGGTTGTCCGTGGTACGGCCCATGGAGTCGCCCAGCTCGTAGAGGTTGCTCAGGTAGACGCAGACCACCACACACTGCCCGCGCAGGCGGCCCGTGCGCCAGAAGACATGTTCCACATCACTCAGCAGCTTGGCACCGGTGGGCAGGCCCGTCACCGGGTCGCTGCCCGAGTCGAGCCGGGCCAGGCGTGCGAGCTCGCGGTTGGCGCGGTTGCGCACGATGATCAGCAGCATCACGATAAGCAGGAAGACCAGCGCGCTGCTGGCCGTCAGCAGCCACCAGAGCAGGCCCAGTGGCACCTGCAGCGCGTGCAGGTACAGGCCCGTCATCATGCCGCCCAGCAGCAGGCTGGCCAGCACCAGCCAGCGCGCCAGCGGGTCACCCAGCAGGGAGGCGCGCACCGACACCACCAGGGTGAGCAGCACGGTCAAGGCATTGACGCCGGCGGCCGCCAGCAGCAGCAGCGGGAAACTGGCGACCGGGGCGATCACCGCCAGCACCGCCAGCACGGCCGCTGCGATCAGCATGCCGTAGCAGCCCCAGAAGGTCACCGCGTAGAGCAGCCGGTCTTCACGCGCGCCGCCGATCCAGATGCCCAGGAAGCGCAGGCCCAGGGCGCCGGCCAGCGGGCCCAGCGAAGCCTTGAGCACCATGTACAGGCGCTCGGGTGCGTCCGGGAACAGCTGTTCGGGCAGGCCCGACATCAGCACGCAGACGCTGCCAATGAAGGTGACAAGCATCACGTTGCGCCAGGCCGCAAGGCTGCGCAGGATCAGGGCGTCGGCGGCAGCCAGCAGCATCAGCGACAACATGCCGCCTGCCATGACGGACCAGACCGTGTTTTCGGTCAACAGCATGGTGAGAGATTATCCGTGCGGCCCTGCGCGCCCGTGCCATGGGGGCAGGTTGGAGTTGGCAGGCCGCAACGCTTTCCGGGTCCGGGCTTAATTCAGGTTTGACTGATCTTTGATGCCCGCCACACCAGCAGCAGGTTGTT
>CAUPRZ010000165.1:0-5892 GCA_963513855.1 uncultured Hylemonella sp. | reverse complement strand
CCTGGCACCCATGACCTCTCACCGGCTTCTGCGTTCACTGCTGGCTCCTCTTTTTACAGCCGCAGCTCTTTTTGCTCCGTACGCTGGCGCACAGTTGGCCGCCCAGAAGGCCGTGGTCACCACGCCCCAGGCCCGCACCGAACTGCTGGCCCATGCCCCCGAAGGCGTGGCCCCGGGCCGCACGGTCTGGGTCGGCCTGCGCATTGAGCACAAAGAGCACTGGCATACCTACTGGAAAAACGCCGGCGACTCGGGCCTGCCCACCGAATTGCAGTGGACGCTGCCGCCTGGCGTCCAGGCCGGCGACATCCAGTGGCCCCTGCCCCAAAAGATCCCCGTCGGCCCCCTGGTCAACTACGGTTACGAAGGCACGCTGCTGCTGCCCGTGCCGCTGACCATCACACCCGACTTCAAGCCCCCGCTGCTGGGCCAGGACCTCACGGTCCAGCTGCGCGCCAACTGGCTGATCTGCAAGACCGAGTGCATCCCCGAAGAAGGCGAGTACACCCTGCACATTCCGCTGCGCGGCTCCACCGCGCTGCACGCTGCGGCTTTTGATGCCACACGCCAGGCCCAGCCGCGCGAGCTTGCGGCCCAGGCGCGTAGCGGCATCCGCATTGAGGGCCAGACCCTGCGCCTCACGGTGGCCGGTCTGCCGGCCAGCCTGCAGGGCAAGTCGCTGGAGGCCTTCCCCGAGATCGCCGAAGTGCTCAACCCCTCGGCCCCGGGGACCCAGCGCTGGGACGGTGGGCTGTGGACCGCCGAACTGCCGCTGGCCCCTCAGCGCAGCGCCAGCCCCCAGCTTCTGCCCGTGGTGCTGGCCCTGGGCACTCAAGGCTGGCGTGTTGAGCTGCCCGTACAAAACCCCTGGCCTGCGGCCGCGGCGCCCGCCACCGTCTCGCCCGCACTGCAGGCCGCACTCGCCGCCAATGCCGCCGCGCAAGGCAGCGCGCCCACCCTGGGTTTCTGGGCCGCGCTGGCCGGCGCGCTGCTCGGCGGCCTCATTCTCAACCTCATGCCCTGCGTCTTCCCGGTGCTGGCCATCAAGGTTCTGAGCTTCACGCGCCACGCCGACGACCGCCGCAGCCACCGCATCAGCGGTCTGGCCTACACGGCCGGTGTCATCACGAGTTTCCTGGCCCTGGGGCTGCTGCTGCTGGGCCTGCGCAGCGCCGGTGCCGGCCTGGGCTGGGGCTTCCAGCTGCAGGACCCGCTGGTGGTCGCCCTGCTGGCCGCCCTGTTCACGCTCATCGCGCTCAACCTCACAGGCGTCTTCGAGTTCGGCCAGTTCCTGCCCTCCTCGCTCGCGTCCTTGCAGGCCCGCCACCCGGTCGTGGACGCCTTTCTCACCGGTGTGCTGGCCGTCGCCGTGGCCTCGCCCTGCACTGCGCCCTTTATGGGCGCCTCGCTGGGCCTGGCCTTCACGCTGCCTGCGGGTCAGGCCCTGTTGATCTTCGCCGCCCTGGGCCTGGGCTTGGCCCTGCCTTACCTCGTGGCCAGCTTTGTGCCGGCCTTTGCGCGCGCCCTGCCCAAGCCCGGCGCCTGGATGGACGTGTTGCGCAAGCTGCTGGCCTTCCCCATGCTGCTCACTGTCGTCTGGCTGGTCTGGGTGCTGGGCCAGCAAAGCGGCATGAACGGCGCTGGCGCCCTGCTGGTGTTGCTGGTGCTGCTGGCCGCCTTGGTCTGGGCACTGACGCTGCGCGGCTCTTTGCGCACCGTCCTGGTGGCGCTGGCCCTGCTGGCTGGTGGCTGGAGCGCCTGGGCCCTGGGCCCGCATCTGTTTTTTGCAGCCCCAGCCCCCGGTGTTCAGGCCACCGACACACGCTGGGCGGCCTGGAGCCCCGCACGCCAGCAGGCCCTGCTGGGCGAAGGCCGCACCGTCTTTGTCGACTACACCGCCGCCTGGTGCGTAACCTGCCAGTACAACAAGCAGACCACGCTGGCCGACGCCGGCCTGCTGAGCGAGTTCGATGCCAAAAACATCGTCATGCTGCGCGCCGACTGGACCCGGCGTGACCCGGCCATCACCGCCGCCCTGGGCCAGCTGGGCCGCAGCGGCGTACCGGTCTATGTGTTCTACCGCGCCGGCCACGCGCCGCTTGTCTTGTCAGAACTGCTGAGCACGAGCGAGCTGAGACTGGCCCTGAATGCCTTGTAAACCCCAGGAGACAGCCATGCTGAAACGACTGCTTGTTTCCCTCCTCTGCGGCGCCACGCTGCTGGCCGGCGCCCAGGCCGCCACCGTGGGCCAGATGGCCCCCGACTTCACGCTGAAAGACGTGAGCGGCAAGACCGTGCGCTTGAGCGACTACCGCGGTCGCCACGTGGTGCTCGAATGGAACAACCCGGCCTGCCCCTATGTGCAGAAGCACTACAAAAGCGGCAATATGCAGACCTTGCAGAAGGAAGCCGCAGCCAAAAACGTGGTCTGGCTGGCCGTCAATTCCACCGAAGCCTCGCACGGTGACTACCTGAGCCCGGCCCAGCTGGGCCGCTGGATGAACGAGCAGAAAGCCGCGCCCACGGCCACGCTGATGGACGAAGACGGCAGCGCAGGCCGCGCCTACACCGCGCGCGTCACGCCGCACATGTACATCGTCGACCCGCAAGGCAAACTCGTCTATGCCGGCGGCATCGACAGCACCCCCTCGGCGCGCACCGAGGACATCAAGACCGCCACCAACTATGTCCGCAAGAGCCTGGACGAGAGCCTGGCCGGCAAGGCCGTGAGCCAGGCCACCACCCGGCCCTACGGCTGCTCCATCAAATACCGCTGATGCAGCGACGGCACGCCCTCAGCCTGGCCCTGTCCTGCCTGTGGCCGGCAGCCGCCTGGGCGGCACTGCCGCTGGGGCAGACGGCACCCGCACTCGTCGGCACGGACCTGCAGGGCCGCAACGTGCGCCTGGCCGATTTTCGCGGTCGCCATGTGGTGCTGGAATGGACCAACCCGGGTTGCCCTTTTGTCCAGAAGCACTACCTCAGCGGCAATCTGCAAACCCTGCAGGCCGAGGCCCGGCGCCAGGGTGTGGTCTGGCTCACGGTCAACTCCACCGCTGAAGGCAGCGCCGACTTCCTCTCGCCCCCTCAGATGGCGCGCTGGCTCGCCGAGCAGAAGGCCACGCCGGACCACACGTTGATGGACGAGCAGGGCCTGCTGGGCCGCGCCTTCGGAGCCCGCACGGCTCTGCATTTTTTCATCCTCAATCCGCGCGGTGAACTGATTTACGCCGGCGGCATCGACAGCATCCCCAGCCACAAGGTCGAGGACATCGCCCGCGCCACCAACCATGTGCGCCAGGGCCTGAACGAAGCCCTGGCTGGCCAGCCCCTGAGCGTGCCGGCCAGCCGCCCCTACGGCTGCCCCATCACCTACCGCTGAAGCCGCCGTCCGTGCTGGTGCAGAATCTCCCCCTGACCTCACAACAACAGCATCATGAGCGAGACCTCCCCCCTCGGCAGCGCCGACAGCCCCGAACCCATCTACGTGCCCCATGAGGAATTCCGCACCGGCCTGCCGGCCGGGCGCTTTCGTGTCATCGTCAATCCGGACCGCGCACGCAAGTACGTCAAGCACCGTCTGATGCTGACGGCTCTGATCCTGCCCATCATCGGCACCGGCATCGGCATGGCCTATTTCGGCTACCCCTGGACAGGCCTGGCCCTGGTGCTCCTGGGCGTGGGTGCGCACCGCCTCGTGGCACACCAGGCACCCAAGATCCTGCTCTACATGGTTACCAACGACGTGCGCATCTACCGCGACGCGATCGACTTCGAAATCCTCGAAGTACGCCTGGCGCAATGACGCCCGCGGCGCGGGCATCAGCCTGCGCCTGCGACAATTGGGGGCTATGAGCTTCGCCCCCCTGCAAAACGACACCTTCCTGCGCGCCTGCCTGCGCCAGGCCACGGACCACACCCCCGTCTGGCTCATGCGCCAGGCCGGGCGTTACCTCCCCGAATACTGCGCCACCCGCGCCCAAGCCGGCAGCTTCATGGGCCTGGCCACCAACGTGGACTACGCCACCGAGGTCACGCTGCAGCCCCTGGCCCGTTACCCGCTGGACGCGGCCATCCTCTTCAGCGACATCCTCACCGTGCCCGACGCCATGGGCCTGGGCCTGTCCTTTGCCCAGGGCGAGGGCCCGCGTTTCGCCACCCCCGTGCGTGACGAGGCTGCGGTCGCCAAGCTCGAGGTGCCGGACCTGAACAAGCTGCGTTACGTCTTCGACGCCGTCTCTTCCATCCGCAAGGCGCTCAATGGCCGTGTACCGCTGATCGGCTTCTCGGGCAGCCCCTGGACCCTCGCCTGCTACATGGTCGAAGGCGCGGGCTCGGACGACTACCGTCTGGTCAAGAGCATGCTCTACAGCCGCCCGGACCTGATGCACCGCATCCTGCAGGTCAACGCCGACGCCGTGGCCACCTACCTGAACGCCCAGATCGATGCCGGCGCCCAGGCCGTCATGGTCTTTGACAGCTGGGGCGGTGTGCTGGCCGACGGGGCCTTCCAGGAATTCAGCCTGGCCTATACCAAACGGGTGCTGGCCGGCCTCAAGCGCACGGGCGTGGACGGCCAGATCGTGCCGCGCATCGTCTTCACCAAGGGCGGCGGCCTGTGGCTCGAACAGATGGGCCAGCTGGATTGCGAGGTGCTGGGCCTGGACTGGACCATGAACCTCGGCAAGGCCCGCGCCCTGGTGGGCGCAAGCAAAGCCCTGCAAGGCAATATCGACCCCAATGTGCTGTTTGCCCCGCCGGCAGCCATCGAGACCGAGGTCAAAAAAGTGCTGGACAGCTTCGGCGCCCCGCACCGCGACCCCAAGAGCAGCGGCCCCACCCACATCTTCAACCTGGGCCACGGCATCAGCCAGTACACCCCGCCGGAGCATGTGACGGCCCTGGTGGAGGCCGTCCACACGCATTCCAGGCGCATGCGGTCCTGAGCCCTGTCAAGGCCAGACTTTGTCCACATCCTCATGGATTTCCCTAATTCCGGCCCTGTCCTGGACAGCCCCAAAAAAGCTCAGTGCAGACTCACTTATGCACAAAATACGTGCTGCGGTGCGCCATCCCATACCCACCGGGGCAAATCGCGCTATCAAAGCAATAGCTGACGTAAGCTGTTGATTCATATAGGTTTAAATCTTTGCTCTTTTCGCGGGCATTTTGTGGAAAGCCTTGATTTACAAGGCCTCAGAGCGCATCACGATAAGCTTTCAACAAAGTTATCCACAGAAATCTTGAATCAATCGCAAAGTCATTCCAGATCAAGCACTTAGCGACACATTCGCCAGTCCTTCTGAAGTTTTGGCCTCCAACATGCCCCAGCCGCTCCCCATCCTGGTCCAGACGCCGGCCCACAGCCAGGTGGCGGGCACGCTGACCTATCTGAGCGAGCAGGCACTTCCCCCCGGCACACTGGTGCGCGTGCCCCTGGGCAAACGCGAGACCCTGGGCATCGTCTGGGATGCGGCCACCTTGGACCAGGTCGAGGTCGAAAGCAGCCGCCTGCGCCCCATCAGCACCGCATTGGACACCTTGGCCCCGCTGACCCCGGCCTGGCGCCAGCTCGTGGACTTTGCCGCCAGCTACTACCAACGCGCCGCCGGTGAGGTGGCCCTGGCCGCCCTGCCACCGCAGCTGCGTGAACTGGGCAGCGAACAACTGGCGCGCCGCCTCAAACGCAAACCGGTCGAGACCGCCCCCTCCGCCACGGAAAAGCCCCCCGCCCTCACACCCGAACAGCAGAGCGTGATGGCGCAGATCGAAGCCCAGGCTGGCCCCTTCCTGCTCTTTGGTGCCACGGGCAGCGGCAAGACCGAGGTCTACCTGCGCTCCGTGCAGGCCCTGCTGGAGCGCGACCCCGAAGCCCAGGCGCTCGTGATGGTG
>CAUPRZ010000164.1:0-5896 GCA_963513855.1 uncultured Hylemonella sp. | reverse complement strand
GGAGGGCACCGTCACCGGCAGCACCCACGCCCCACGCTGCATGCTGGAGTTCTGGGTTGACCCCGAGTCGCCGTACCACAAGCCCATGTGGGCGGATGAAACAAAGCACTTCATCCTGTTCTGCGGCGCGGGCTGGCGCAGCGCGCTGGCGGCCAAGACCCTGCAGGACATGGGCATGACGAATGTCTCGCATATGGAGGGGGGCTACACCGAGTGGATCAAGCAGGGCGGTCCCACCGAGACGCTGGAACAGCGCAAGGCGAAGAAGGGTGCTTGAGGCGTGAGTGACTGTTCCTGCGGTCGGCCCCTGCCTTATGCGCAGTGCTGCGGCCCTTACGTGGAAGACTTCCCCGGACGACCCGCGCCGGATGCCCAGACCCTGATGCGTTCGCGTTACAGCGCCTTTGTGCTGGAACGTGGCGACTACCTGCGGGCCACCTGGCATGCGAGCAAACGACCGTCGAAGATCAGCTTCGACCCCGGCGTGAAGTGGCTGGGGCTGGAGGTGCGGGACTTCAAGGTGGTCGACGCCGACCATGCCGAGGTGGAGTTCGTTGCGCGTCAGCGTGACAAGACGGGGCGGGCCGTACGCCTGCACGAACGCAGCCGTTTTGTGCGTGAAGAGAGGCGCTGGTATTACGTGGAAGGGGACTGGTTGTGAGATTTGATGCCGTGCTGTTCGATTGCGACGGGGTGCTGGTCGATTCCGAGCCCATCGTCAACGGTGTGTTGCGCGACATGCTGGCCGAGCGGGGCTGGGTGTTGAGCGCGGAGGAGTGCATGCGCATCTTCCTCGGCAAGATGGTGCGTGACGAGCGCGAGCGCATCGAACACGAGACCGGCCGGCCGCTGACGGAAGAATGGCTGACGGCCTTCCGCGAGAACCGCAATACCGCGCTGGAGCGGGAGCTGCGCATCGTGGCCAATGCGCGCGAGGCTGTGCACGCGGTGCACGAGCGCCTGGATGCGCGCATCGCCTGCGCCTCGGGGGCGGACCGCTACAAGGTGGAACTGCAGCTGCGCAAGGTGGGCCTGCACGCTTATTTCGAGGGCCGCATCTTCAGCGGCCATGAAATGCCGCGTTCCAAGCCGCACCCCGATGTCTACCTGGCCGCCGCCGCCGCCCTGGGCGCCGCGCCGCAGCGTTGTGCCGTGGTGGAGGACTCGCTGATCGGCGCCACAGCGGGGCTGGCGGCCGGTGCCACGGTGCTGGCCTATGTGCCGCACGGCGATGCCACTGTGTTCGAGCGCGCCGGCGTGGCCGCGGTGTTCAGTGACATGGCGCAGCTGCCCATGCTGCTGCGCTGAGTTTCAACCGGGGTGGGCTGGCCGCGTGCTTGTTTGGGCCGGCAGCATGGCGCCGGCACGCAGCAGTTCCGTGATCTCCTGTTGTCGCACGGGGCGCGAGAGCAGATAACCCTGGAATTCGTGGCAGCCCTGGAAACGCAGGAAGTCGAACTGGGCTTGGTTCTCCACGCCTTCGGCCACCACGGTCTTGCGCAGGCTCTGGCCCAGAGAGATCACGGCGCGCGCGATCATGGCCACTTCTTCTTCGTGCTCCAGGCCGGTCACCAGCGAGCGGTCGATCTTGATGATGTCCAGCGGGAAACGGCGCAGATAACTCAGCGAGGAGTAGCCGGTGCCGAAGTCGTCCATGGCCAGTAACACCCCCAGGTCCTTGAACTGGCGCAGGGTGCTGACCACGTGGTCGCTGTCGCCCATGAACACGGTTTCGGTGATCTCCAGCTCCACCAGGGCGGGGTGGAGCTGGGCCTCGTGCAGCAGGCTCGCCACATGGGCCACGATGTCGCCGCTGAGGAAAAGGCGCGGTGAGAGATTGACCGCCACATGCAGCGGGGTGGGGGATGAGCGGTTCCACTCACGCGCGGCCGCGAAGGCGCGCCGCAGAATGGCCGTGGTCAGCGGCACGATGAGGCCGGTTTCCTCGGCGATGGGGATGAAACGGTCGGGATTGACGGGGCCGTATTCGGGGTGGAACCAGCGCGCCAGCGCTTCCACCCCCACGATACGACGGCGGTGGTCCACCTTGGGCTGGTAGTACACGTCCAGTTCATCGTGCTCGATGGCCTGGCGCAGGGCGGCCTCGATGTTCAGGCGTTCATCGGCCACGCGGTTGAGTTCGCGCGTGAAGAACTGGAAGGTGTTGCGCCCGCTGTTCTTGGCCGCGTACATGGCGGTGTCGGCGTGTTTGAGCAGGGCATCGCTGTTTTCGCCGTCTTCCGGGTACATGGCCACGCCCAGGCTGGCGCCGACGTGGAACTCGCGCCCCGAGAGCATGACGGGCTGGCCGATCTCGGCCAGCACACGCTTGAGCAGGCCGATCACGGTGCTGAGGCGGAAGTGGTCGCCCAGCAGCAGCACGAACTCGTCGCCGCCCAGGCGCGCCACGGTGTCGGTGCCGCGCACACAGTGCTGCAGGCGGGAGGCGATCTCCTTGAGCAGCTCGTCGCCGGCGCCGTGGCCCAGGCTGTCGTTGATGAACTTGAAGTTGTCCAGGTCGATGAAGACCACGGCCAGGTAGTAGCCCAGCCGGTCGGCACGCGCAATCTCGTGCTGCACGCGGTCGGCCAGCAGGATGCGGTTGGGCAGGCCGGTGAGCATGTCGTGGTTGGCCTGGCGTTCCAGCTCCTCTTGGTGGCGCCGTCGCTCCGAGACGTCCTGCACCGTGCCTTCGTAGTACTGGATGCGGCCATCGGCGTCGCGCACCACGTGGGCGTTTTCCGAGATCCAGAGACGCGTGCCATCGGCGCGGTAGACCTCGGACTCGAAGTTCAGCACCTCGCCGTGTTGCGTCATGATCTGGCGGAAAAGATCGCGCTGACCGCTGCGGACGTAAAGCTGGCGGCCGATGTCGTCCAGGCTGCACATCAGCGCCTCGGGGTCGGGGTAGCCGTAGAGGCGTGCCAAAGCCGGGTTGGCGGCCAGGTAACGACCCTCGGCCGTGGTCTGGAAGATGCCTTCGGAGGCGTGTTCAAAGATGCTGCGGTAGCGTTGTTCGGCCTGTTGCTGGGCCTGCAGCAGCTCGTGCTGGGTGCTCACATCTTCGACCAGGCCTTCAAGCACCAGTTCGCCCTGTTCATCGAGCACGCCGATGCCGCGTTCGACCACCCATTTGGTCTGCCCCGATTGGGTGCGGATGCGGTACTCGATCGAAAAGCGCCGGCCCTGGGCCACGGCGCTTTCGATCTGGGAGCGCACGCGGGCCCGGTCCAGCGGGTAGGTGATGTCTTCCCAGCAGATGGCGTCGCTGTGCACCAGCTCGTCGGCGCTGTAGCCTGTCAGGGCCAGGCAGCCCTGGCTCACGAAAATCATGCGCCAGCTGGCATCCAGCAGGCAGCGGTAGGCCATGCCGTCCAGGTTGTTGACCAGGGTGTCGAGCACACGGGCCCGGTCCAGCTCTCCGGTGCTGAGCAGGCTGAGGCGGCGGGGACGGGCAGGCAGGGCAGACATGACCAGACATGGAAAAGGCGGAGACACCCTCAGGGGTAGCAAACCTCATGCCGGTCTTTTGCACCTTCGTGGTGCATCATGCGCCAGCCGGGTCCGAAACAGCGCCCGAATCTGCCACAATTGACGTTTACGTAAACGTCAATCACCTGCCTGCGAGGTCAGCCCGCCATGCCCATCCTGGACACCCAGCTCAACGCCCGCTCGGCCGACTTCCAGGCCAACGCCGCCGCCATGCGCGCGGTGGTGGACGATCTCAAGGCCCGCATCGAAGACGTGGCCCAGGGCGGCGGCGAGGCGGCGCGCGCCAAGCACACGGCCCGCGGCAAGCTGCTGCCGCGCGAACGGGTACAGCGCCTGCTCGATCCCGGCACGCCCTTTCTGGAGTTCAGCCCCCTGGCCGCCTTCCAGATGTATGGCGGCGATGCGCCTTGCGCCGGGGTGATCGCCGGCATCGGCCGCGTGAGCGGTGTGGACTGCGTGATCGTCTGCAACGACGCCACGGTCAAGGGCGGCACCTACTACCCCATGACGGTCAAGAAACACCTGCGCGCGCAGGAGATCGCCCAGGCCAACCGCCTGCCCTGCATCTACCTCGTGGATTCGGGTGGCGCCAACCTGCCGAACCAGGACGAGGTGTTTCCGGACCGCGATCACTTCGGCCGCATCTTCTACAACCAGGCGAACATGAGCGCCCAGGGTATTGCGCAGATCGCCGTGGTCATGGGTTCGTGCACGGCCGGCGGCGCCTACGTGCCGGCCATGAGCGACGAGGCCATCATCGTCAAGAACCAGGGCACCATCTTCCTGGGCGGCCCGCCGCTGGTGAAGGCCGCCACGGGTGAGGTGGTGACGGCCGAAGACCTGGGCGGTGGCGACGTGCACACACGCCTGTCGGGCGTGGCCGACCATCTGGCGCAGAACGATCTGCACGCCCTAGCCTTGGCGCGCGCCTCGGTGAAAAACCTCAATCTGCGCAAAGAGCCGCAGACCACACTCACCGAGCCGGTGCCGCCGCGTTACCCGGCCGAGGAGCTTTACGGCGTGATCCCCGCCGACACGCGCAAACCCTTCGACGTGCGCGAGATCATCGCGCGCCTCGTCGACGGCTCCGAGTTCGACGAGTTCAAGGCGCGTTACGGCACCACCCTGGTGACGGGCTTTGCGCGCATCGAGGGCATGCCCGTGGGCATCATCGCCAACAACGGCATCCTGTTTTCCGAGAGCGCGCTCAAGGGCGCGCACTTCATCGAGCTCTGCTGCCAGCGCAAGATCCCGCTTGTTTTCCTGCAGAACATCACCGGTTTCATGGTGGGCCGCAAGTACGAAAACGAGGGCATCGCGCGCAACGGCGCCAAGATGGTGACGGCCGTGTCCACGGCCCAGGTGCCCAAGTTCACCGTCATCATTGGCGGCTCTTTTGGCGCTGGCAACTACGGCATGTGCGGCCGCGCTTTCGGACCGCGTTTCCTCTGGATGTGGCCCAACGCGCGCATCAGCGTCATGGGCGGTGAACAGGCGGCCAGCGTGCTGGCCACCGTCAAACGTGACGGCATCGAAGGCAAGGGCGGCCAGTGGAGCGCGCAGGAAGAAGAAGCCTTCAAGGCGCCGATCCGCCAGCAGTACGAAGACCAGGGCCACCCCTATTACGCCACCGCCCGCCTGTGGGACGACGGCATCATCGACCCTGCGGACACGCGGCGTGTGCTGGCGCTGGGCTTGAGCGCCGCGTTGAATGCGCCAATCGAAGACACGAAGTTCGGTGTTTTCAGGATGTGAAGGCCTGGCCTTGCAGAATGCAGGCCCCTCATGAATTTCACGAGCGCATGACGATCTCCACTTCCACCGACGACTGGGTCGCGCGCAGCCTGCGCAGCGTCTGGCACCCCTGTACGCAGATGCAGCATCACGAGACCGTGCCGCTGATCCCGGTGAGTCACGGTCGCGGTCCCTGGCTGGTCGATACGCAGGGTCGTGAATACCTGGACGCCATCAGCTCCTGGTGGGTCAACCTCTTCGGTCACGCCAACCCGCGCATCAATGCGGCGCTGAAGGACCAGCTCGACAAGCTGGAACACGCCATGCTGGCCGGCTTCACGCACGCGCCTGTGGTCGAGCTGTCCGAGCGCCTGGGCGCTTTGACCGGTGGCGTGCTCGGCCATTGTTTCTACGCCTCCGACGGCGCCTCGGCGGTGGAGATCGCGCTCAAGATGAGCTTCCACACCTGGCGCAACAGTGGCCAGACGCAGAAGCAGGAGTTCGTCTGTCTCTCGGGCAGCTACCACGGTGAAACCATCGGCGCGCTGGCCGTGACCGACGTGGCCCTGTTCCGTGACGCCTACGGCCCGCTGATCCAGCGCGCCCATGTGGTGGCCTCGCCCGATGCACGGTTGGCTCGCGAGGGCGAGACGGCGACCGATGTGGCCCG